>JBAXTC010000175.1:0-11823 GCA_037130375.1 Verrucomicrobiota bacterium
GTTCCCAAGAGGAGCACCGCCCCGATCCGTTCCGGAACCGAAATTGGTTCCAGCTCGGAATGGTCCTCGGCATCCGGGACGGCTTTGGCGGCGGCCCCAACTGCCTCCCCGAAGAACGCCCTTTGCAAAGCGCGCAACGTATAGGCGGCGCCGATCAGGATACCGAACCCGGCCACAACCGCCAGAGTCGGAAACGCCTGCCACGCTCCAATGATCACCTGCAGCTCCGCGACGAAGCCGCTGAACCCCGGCAGCCCCATCGAGGCCACGGCGGCGAGAGTGAAGGTCACCGCGGCAAAAGGGATCAACTTGCTCAAATTCATCGCTTCAAGCGCTCCCAGGTCGCGCGTGTGCGTCCGGTCATAAACCATCCGCCCAACCACCGCGAACAACAGTCCGGCAATAACGCCGTGCGAGAACATTTGAAGCACGGCGCCACTTAAACCGACGATGTTCAGGGTCAGCAGACCCAGCAAAACGAAGCCCATGTGGCTCACGCTTGAATAACCGATGACGAATTTGAGGTCTTTCTGCACCAGCGCCACCGTCGCGCCATAGACAATGCCGATGGCGGCCATGACGCTGAGCACGTCACGCCAGGAACCGAACCCGAGAAGCCTGAAGCCCCACTCGTCCAACCCATGCGGAAAGAGCGTCATCGCCACACGCAGGCAACCATAGGCCCCGAGTTTCATCACCACCCCAGCCAGCAGCATCG
Organism: Verrucomicrobiota bacterium; assembly: GCA_037130375.1. Classification (GTDB taxonomy): domain Bacteria; phylum Verrucomicrobiota; class Verrucomicrobiia; order Limisphaerales; family UBA8199; genus JAPLUA01. The sequence continues at coordinate 719 of JBAXTC010000175.1, forward strand.
AAGCCGCCGTTGGGGCGGCCACGTGGCCCGTGGGCGCCCATGTGTGGAACGGCCAGAGGCCGGCCAGAATACCGAAACCAACGAACACGAGCGGGAAAGCCCATAATTGAAAACTCTGGGGGAACGGAAACTTGGCCAGTTCGAGCAAGCTCATGGTTTTTGCCCCCGCCACAACGTAAGCCGCAATCAAACCGATGAGCACCATGGCACTGCCGACAAACGAGTACAGCGCCAGCTTCATCGCCCCGTATTCCTTCCGCGTCGAGCCCCAAATGGCGATGAGAAAGTATTTCGGAATGATGGCCAGCTCGTAAAAGACGAACAGCAGGAATAGATCAAAGCTGATGAACACCCCATAAACCCCGCCGATCAGCGCCAGGTAGAAAGCGAAAAACTCCTTCACCCGGTGCTCGATATTCCACGAGAACAGAATCCCCGCAATTGCCGCAAGGCCCGTGAGCAAGAGCAGCGTGAGGCTAATTCCATCCGCCGCGAGGTGATACTCGATGCCGAGCGACGGAATCCACGAGACGTTGGTGATGGCCTCCAATTTGCCGGGTTCCGACCTTATTACACCGGCCAGCGCCACGACGAAACCCGCAATCGCTGTCAGCAAAGCGACGATTCGCGCCAGCCGGGCATCGCCTCGGGGCAAGAGCATCAGCACCGCCACACCAAGGAAAGAGATGTAAATGGTCCAGGCGAGCATGCTTACTTAAATTGCGTCTTCATCTCGGGTCAGAACCTCAATTGCTCCACCATCCGGACGGCCGTGCTATTGATGACCCCCAGCACCAACTGGGGGTAAATGCCCAGCACGAACATGAGGGCGATGGCAGGCAGCACCAGTAATCGTTCTCTCAAGGTCAGATCGGGCAGCCTCGACCATTTTTCATTAAGCGGCCCGCTAAAAACGCGCTGCAAGATCGTCAGGATGAACACCGCGGTCACCAGCAGCCCGATGACGGACAGCGCCGTCGCCCAGGTTGCCAACGGAAACGCGCCCTTAAAGATGAGGAACTCGCCGATAAAACCATTCAGTCCGGGCAGACCGAGAGAAGAGAAGAGCGCGATGCCCATGAGGCCGGTGAACACTGGCGCTATTTGGCGCAGCCCCCCGAAGTCATCCAGGCCGCGCAATCCCCCGCTCCGTTGCTCGAGGAGGCCGACAAACCAGAACAAAGTTGCGGCGGTGAGACCGTGATTGAACATTTGCAGAAAGACGCCGTTGAGCGCGGCGGCTTTTTCGATCGCGGGCACGGCCGACATGGTGCTCGAGCTCATCACCGCGAACATGCCGAGCAGGCAATAACCAAGGTGGTTGATTGACGAATAAGCGAGCAGGCGCTTGAGATCCCGCTGCGCAAAAGCCGCGCTGGCAGAAAAGATGATTGTAATGACCGCCAGCCACAGCAGCGGCGTCAAGAGCCAACGCACTTGCTCGGGAAAAATCGGCAACAGTATCCGCAGGAAACCATAAACACCCATCTTCGACATCAGACCCGTCAGCAGCATCGTCGTCCCTGTCGGCGCTTCGCTGTAGGCGGAGGGTAGCCAGGTGTGGAACGGAATCACAGGCACTTTCACGGCGAAACCAAGGAAAGCGCCAGAAAAAATCACCAGCGCCAGACGGCGGGTGGTCAAATCATGCCATCCGAGTTTTGCTGACAGCGCCGGAATTAAAGTCCCATTTCGGTTCAGGTCAGCGAGTTCAAGGAAATCGAATTTTCCGGTGGCCAGAAAGATGGCCAGAAAGGCGAGCAACAAAGCCACACTGCCGGCCATTGTATAAACGAAGAATTGTGTCGCGGCTGGCCCGCGCAGCGCACCGCCCCACAGTTTGATGAGGAAAAACGGCGGGATGAGACTCAATTCCCAGAAGAGGAACCAGTGGAAAAAGTTCAGCGCCGTGAATGTGCCGAAGAGGCCGGCTTGAAGGAACAAAACCAGCCCAAAGTAAACCGGCGCGCGCTCCTCGATTTTCCACGAGGCCAGCATCGCCATCGGCACCACGATTGCCGAGAGCAAAACCATGAGCAACCCCAGACCATCAACGCCGACGTGATATTCGACTCCCAGGACGGGAATCCAGGCGTGTCGCTCCTCGAACTGCATGACGCCGGAACCGGGGTCGAATTGGCGCCACAGAATCAGCGCCAGCGCCAGCCCCGCAAAGCTGAATCCCAGCGCCAACCGGCGCGCGAGCGTCTTGTTTTCCCCGCTCAACCCAACGACTACCACTCCGCCGATGAGCGGCACAAGGGTCAGGATTGTAATCAGAGGCAAAGCTGTCATGAGGCGCGGCACCCCCAGACCAACAGCAATACGAGCACGGCCAGCGCCACGCCAATAACGCGGAGATAGTTCTGCACGCGCCCGTTTTGCAGGCGCGACATAAGGGTTCCACCTTCAGTTAACCCGCGGCAGCTTTCATCGAAACCGAGATTCACTACGTACTCATCGAAAGCACGGTTCAGCCAGGATAGGCCAACCACGGCGAGCGAGAGCAATTGCACCGCGCCGTTCCAGACACAATAATCCAGCCAGTCACAACTTTTCGACCACCATGCGTTGAAGCGGATTACGGAAGCCTCATAAATCTCATCCACGAAATACTTCCTTCTCAAGAGGACGAAGATGTCCGGCCGAATCTCTTCCAGCACATCCGGTTCGGTGGCATTGGTCACCGGCTTCCGGCCATAGAGCCACCAACCCAAACCCATGCCGCTGAAAACGATTACGGTCGAAAGCGCGATCAGCCACAGCACATCAGCCTTGAACAGCTCGGCCAGTTCGACGGTCGCCGGATGCCCGTTCAGAAAGTCCTGAAACCAAGGCCAGGCTGGTGTGCCGATAAAGCCGAGCAGGATTGAGAACGCCGCGAGCACAATCAGCGGCGCCGTCATCAATGGCGGGCTTTCGTGGGGGGCGGGAAACGTTCTGGCGGCTGAAGGCGCAGAGGCGAGGGATGAGGGGGCGGCTATTTGAGCATTCTCTGGGCGGTTGCCGCGGAGGGAGCCAAAGAACACGTAACAAACCTGGCGTGTCATGTAGAAGGCGGTCAGGAACGCGCCAAACACGCCCAGATAAAACGGCCAATGCGAGGCACTCCAGGCATGCGCCGAGTGCAGGATTTCGTCCTTGCTCCAGAAGCCGGAGAACAAAATCGGCACGCCGCTGAGAGCCATCATGCCGATCGCATAGGTGGCGAAGGTGATGGGCATGGACTTCCGAAGTCCACCCAGGCGCCGGATGTCCTGCTCATCCTGACAGCCGTGGATGACGGAGCCGGCGCCCATGAACAGCAACGCCTTAAAAAACGCATGAGTAATGAGGTGGAACATGCCGACAGCCACCCCGCCCACACCCAAACCCATCATCATAAAACCCAGTTGCGAAACGGTGGAGTAGGCCAGGATGCGTTTGATGTCGGTCTGCGCCACGGCGATGCTCGCGGCGAAAACGGCGGTGATGGCACCGACCCAGGTAATCACCTGGAGCGCGGCTGTTGCAGCCGCAGCACCATCGGGATGCGCCGCCACCAGCGGATACACGCGGGCGACCAGAAACACGCCCGCCGCCACCATTGTCGCAGCGTGGATGAGGGCGCTGACGGGTGTTGGACCTTCCATCGCGTCCGGCAGCCAGACGTGGAGGGGCACCTGCCCTGATTTGCCGACTGCACCGCAGAAGATGAGCAGCGCGATGCCGGTCGATGCGGCCATCCCGATGCTCGTGCTTTGCGCCACGAGTTTGGCAAGCGCGGATTGTTCGAGGCAGCCGTCTCCGCCGTCGTAGAAGAGCAGCGTGCCGGTTTGCGAGTAAAGCCAGACCATGCCGAGCAGCAAGGCAAGGTCGCCGATGCGGGTGGTAATGAACGCCTTCTTTGCCGCCGCCGCCGCGCTCGGTTTGTGATGCCAAAAACCGATCAGCAGATAGGAAGTGAGGCCGACGATCTCCCAACAGATGAACAGCAGCAGCAGACTATTGGCGATCAGTAACCCCAGCATCGCCGCGGCAAAAAGCGACAGGAAGCAGAAGAATCGCGCGAAGTTTTGGTCGTGAGCCATGTAACCGATGCTGTAGATGAAGATGAGCAGCCCGACAAAAGAGACCATGACCAGCATCACCGCGGTGAGAGGGTCAAGAACCCAGCCAAGACGCAGCATCGTGCCGCTCGCGTTAGGAGCACCGAACTGGAACCAGTCGAAGTTGCACACCTCCCGCACCACTTGTCCGTGCCCGGAATGCTGAAGAGCGCTCGCGAATGCCACGCAGGAGAGTCCGAGCGCCAGCACCATTGAAATAATCGCCAGAGACGCCACGAACTTGCGCTGGCGCTGGCGCGCCAAGGCGCCTAACCCAGCGGCCAGCAGCGGCAGGGTGGGAATGAGCCAGAGCTTTTGAACGATCCAATCCATCTCATCCTTTCATCGAATCGATCCGGTCCAGGTTGGTCGTCCGGTAATGTCGATAGATGGAAATGATCAGCGCCAGTCCGACAGCCGCTTCCGCGGCAGCCACTCCGATCGAGAAAATCACAAACATAATCCCCGTGAGCGCCTGCGGGTTCGGGCCGTAGCGCCAAAAAGCGATGAAGTTAAGGTTTGCGGCGTTGAGCATCAGTTCGATGCCAACGAGGACGATGATGGCGTTGCGCCGCGTCAGCGCGCCGGCCAGGCCAATGGCAAAGAGCAACGCGGCGAGGAGGAGATAACCGGCAAGAGGTGTCATAGGCGCGCGGGTTTCCGATTCCCTTGGCGGTTGGAACCCGGAATATGGAGGTTCACTTGGATGCCCTTTCGTGCATGGCGATGATGACTGCGCCGATCAGCGCGGCGGTGAGCAGTAATCCCACCACTTCGAGCGGCAAGATGAACCTGGTCATCAATAGGTCGCCGATCTGACGAACGGTGGGGCTGGGGGCTGGCGGAATGTCGTGCGTCACGGCCGGGCTCGATAGAATCATCCCGGCCAGCATCCCAAAGACAATTACAGCGATGCCGGCGCCAACGCCCCACGTGGAAGAGAAGCTAGATCGGCGGGGCGCCTCAGTCCCACGCGTCAACAGGATGGCGAACACGATCAGAATGGCCACCGCGCCGACATAAACCAGGATTTGGGCGAAGCCAACGAACTGGGCATCGAGCTGCAAATAGGCAGTGGCCAGACCGGCCAAGGTGACTGTGAGCGCCAACGCGCAATGCACCAGGTTGCGCAGGATCATGGCAGCCATGGCGCTGACGAGTGTCACCGTGGCTATGATGGCGAATGTCACAATCATGGGTTGCTCACGCAGTTGCCTGAGCTGAATGAGTGACAAGAGCCACATAAGGGAAGCCACCGGGTTCGCGCGCTCGGCCGGATGGAATCGAGTAATTCATTTGGCGCTGTGTCTTCATTCAGCAAAGCGATAGGTTCGTTTGGCAATTCCCCTGCCTTCCAGAAGCGCGCGTCCGAGCATTGCGTAGAAGCCGAGCACCAGAATCGAGCAGACGATCCAGCGCCCCAGACCGGGCGGCATAAAATGCCACACGCCGACGGCCACCATATTAATGAGCGCCATCGGCAACATGAATTTCCAGGCGAAGTTCATGAGTTGGTCCATGCGCAGCCGCGGCAAGGTTCCGCGCACCCAGATAAACAGCGCGATGAGCGCGAGCAGCTTCCCAAAAAACCAGAGGTAAGAGGGAACCCAGGCCATGAAGGAAAGCGGGGCGTGCCAGCCGCCAAGGAACAGCGTGATGGCTAAACCGCTGATCGCGAACATGCCGATATACTCGCCCAGAAAGAAGAGCGCGAACTTGAAACCGGAGTATTCGGTGTAGTAACCGGCGATGATCTCCGATTCACCCTCGGGCAGATCAAATGGTGAGCGGTTCGATTCGGCCAGGCCTGCAATCAGAAAGAGAACGAACCCGGCCAGTCCCCACGGCGTTAGCACATACCAACGCGGCAGCACGCCCCAGTAACCCGATTGCGCTTCGACGATTTGCACCAAGGAAAGCGAGCCGGCCATCATGATCACCGTGACCGCCGAGAGAATCATCGGCACTTCATAGCTGATCATCTGCGCCAAGGCTCGCATTGCGCCGAGCAATGAATACTTGTTCCGGCTCGACCAACCGGCCATAAAGACCGAAAGCTCTGTTACCGCCCCCACGGCGAAGAAGAACAAAACCCCGGCATCGAGGTCGATCGCCACCATGTTACGCCCCATTGGCACGACGGCGAGCGCCAGAAACACCGGCGCTACCAACACTAGCGGTGCGAGGAAGTGAACCGTTTTGTCCGCCGTGCGCGGAACGATGTCCTCCTTCGTCAACGCTTTCAGTCCGTCGGCGAGAGGTTGAAGGATGCCGCACGGCCCGACCCGGTTCGGCCCATAGCGGTTTTGAATGCGCCCGAGGCCCTTCCGTTCCAGAATCGTGGTGATGGCAAAGAGGGTGGCAAACGTGAGGATGATCGCGGCGACGGAGAGAAGGGCCGACACGACGGGCTGCCACTGGTTGGGCGCAAACCCAACGAGCCAGTGTTTCAAGGTGACAAAAATCTGGTCCATTGTTTCAACCATCTCAGGCCCCGTCACAAAATGGAACGGCCCGGCCCTCTCAAGTTCGGGCAGAGCTTAAGCATGGCGAGACTTTGCTTGCTCCGCAAGCGATTACCCATATTGGACTTACCGGGAGGCACATTCAAGCATCATCGCTGTGCCGTTTTAGCCACAAAAGAGCGCAAAGACCATGCTTTAAGATCGCAAATTGCGATGCTAGTGGAGGCGAGTTAAGTGGGACGCCTACGCTACGCTGGTTTAGCCCCGGCCACGGTTTTGGCTTTCGCCTCAGCCTTGGCTTTTTCAGCCGCAAGACCCGCGTCCACCTCGGCAGCTTCAGTCGGATGAATCTTGCCGTAATACTCGTTTGACCTGGCCAACTGGTTCTTGCGCAACAGCAATTGACCAAACCGGTCACCGGTGCTCAATTCGTATTCCACATCCATCTTGATGGCATCGAACGGGCAGACCTCGACACAGATTTGGCAGCTCATGCAAACCGAAGTGTCGATGTCGAAAATCCTCGGCTGAAACTGCAGTTTGCCGGCGTAATCAGGCTTCTTGGCTGTGTCTTTGACGATATAAATGCACTGGGGCGGACATTCCTTCTCACAAATCTGGCACGCCACACAACGCAGACCCTTTTGCCAATCGTCACCGTCAAAGACAAGAAACGGAAAGTTGCGCGCAGCCTCCTTTTGCGGCACCCGCTCCTCCGGGTATTGGACCGTGACGAGCCGGTCTGCTTTAACATAACTGCCAAAGAAGTTTCGCGCCGTCTCCGCCATCCCTTTGAGAATGCCTTCGCCAAGCGTCGGAGAATTCACCGGTCCACCTCCCCCATCACAATATCGACACTGCCCAGAATCACTACCACGTCGGCCACCATAAGCCCCAGGCACATGTCCTCGAGAATGGTCAGATTGATGAAACTGGGCGGTCGCACCCGGTAACGATACGGATTTGGCGAACCATCGCTAATGAGATAAAACCCCAACTCGCCTTTGGGTGATTCGATGCGGCTGTATGCTTCACCGGGCTTGGGACGGAACCCGCGCAGTTTGGCTTTCGGATCGAGGACCAGCCCACCGGGAAGGTCGCGGAGAGCCTGCTTAAGGATATGCACCGACTCGCGCATTTCGAGGATGCGCACCATGTAACGGTCATAAACGTCCCCATGCTCGCCCAATGGGACGCGGAATTGGAAGCGGTCATAAATACCGTACTTGTCCACTTTGCGAAGATCATAGTTCACCCCGCTGGCTCGCAGCATCGGGCCGGTGATACTCGCGTTGACCGCGAGGTCGCCCGACAGCACGCCCACACCCTGCGTGCGCGACATGAGGATTTCGTTTTCGTTCAACAGGGTCTCGAACTCATCAAGAAAACGCGGGAATTTATCCACGACCTGCTTTGCCTGTTCGAGCCAGCCCGGGGGCAAGTCGCAGCGGCAGCCGCCGAAGCGCATGTAATTGCACATCATCCTCGCGCCGGTCAATGACTCGAACAGGTCGAGAATATTCTCGCGCTCGCGAAAGGCATACATCAACGGCGTGCCCGACGCGCCCATGTCCTGCAAGAGGAAGCCCGCGAGGGAGACGTGGTTTTGGAGACGTGTTAACTCGGCAGTAATCACCCGAATGTATTCGGCCCGTTCGGGAACCTGGAGACCGGCGAGCATCTCGACCGCCAGCGCATAAGCCCAGTTGTTGGTCAGCGAACAGAAGTAATCCAGCCGGTCAGTGTACGGCATCGACCCGAGGTAAGTCGTGTTCTCCGCGATCTTCTCGTGATTACGATGCAGGTAACCGAAGACCGGCTTGAGCTTCACCACGCGTTCGCCGTCCAGCACGACGTCCATGCGGAACACGCCATGCGTCGAGGGATGCTGCGGTCCCATCGAGATTTCGAGCAGATCACGCGGCAGTTCCGCATCGGCCAGCGATTTGGGTTCACCCGCGGTCATTCCCGCTTCTCCATTCGCTCGCGCAATTTCAGTCTCTCTTCGAGCATCCCCAAGCACTCGGCGTCGCTGACGCCGGGGAATTCGTTGCGGATGCCGGCGAGCGTAATGGAGCAAGCATAGTCAAACAGCTCCTCGCCTGCCAGCAACTTCTCCTCCGGGGCCATCTGGCGAGCTTCAACCACACGCTCGCGGTAGAGTTCCTCGGCGAGTCTCCGGATTTGGGCGTCAGCGGAGCTTGGCCGATTCTCAAGCGTTGCGATGTCTTTGCTGCTCATGGGTGCAAGTTACTCGGAGGACGCGCTGCTAACAATCCCCCGGTTGGGGCAGCAACTTTCACCAGATGCGTTGTGATCATCCTGGGTAATGCCGCTGCGCCTTCTGCACGACGTCATCATGGGGTGTCGGCTCGTATTCGTAGTCGTCAGGCTCGACGTAATCCTTGCGCATCGGGAAATCCTTAAACCCGTCCCACATCAGAATCCGGCGCAAGTCCGGATGGCCGTCGAAAATGATGCCGTAGAGGTCGTAGGCTTCCCTCTCCTGGAACTCGGCCCCGCGCCAAACCGGGGTCAGCGAAGGCATACGGTTCTGCTCCGCCCGGTCCGCGGTTCGCAATCGCAAGATGAGCGGACCGTGCTTCAGTTCCATCGAGTAAAGGTGATAGACCACTTCAAGGCAGCCGGCCTTCTTCTTCTCGGCCGTCTGCTCAATCGCCCGTTCCACTCCGTCAATGGTTTGTTTCACCTTCACCGCCTCCTTGACCACACTGTCGAGCCAGTCAACCGCGGTAACGTTGGAGGCATAATCGAACCGGAGGCGCTGATCTTCGCGCAGAAACCTCGCCACTGCCAGGGCATGGCCGTTATCCACGAGCAACGAGTGCTGCGCGCACGGAGCCCCGTTGGAAATGATTTCCAAACGGACGCCAGGGATTGCTGCTTCGGCGCGGGCTTTGATTTGGTCCAAGGTTTCCACGATATACGAGTTACCCAAATTACATTATTACACCATTACCTCAGGCATCTGCCGCCGCACCCTTTGCAACTGATGTATCGATGCAACCATGTCACTCCTCTGATTATTCTCCCCGAACGAGTGCGGGCGGTTGCCACACCTCTGGATTAGAGGGCGGCAGCAAATCGTGGTCGCCAAACACCGGCACGGGAAACTCGCTCGGCGCCTCGGCGACGAGGTGCCGGGGCCGCCCGTCGCCGGTCAACGACTGCTCATCGATCTTGCGTTGCAACGTCATAAACGCGTGCAACAGCGCTTCGGGCCTGGGCGGACAGCCGGGAATATGCACGTCCACCGGAATATACCGATCGATGCCCTTGAGCACGTTGTAGCCCTGCTTGAAAGGGCCGCCGGAAATGGCGCAGGCGCCCATGGCGATAACGTACTTGGGCTCGGGCATTTGGTTGAAGAGCCGCACCACCTGCGGCGCCATCTTTTTCGTCACCGTGCCGGCCACAATCATCAAGTCCGCCTGCCGAGGCGACGGCCGAAACACCTCAGCCCCAAAGCGCGCGAGATCCCAGCGGGCCATCGAGGTCGCGATCATCTCGATGGCGCAGCAGGCCAATCCGAAGCCCAGCGGCCAGACAGAGTTCTTCCGGCCCCAATTGTAGAGATCCTCCAGCGTCGTCGTGAAGACGCCCTGTTTGCTCAATTCACTTCGCAGTCCTTCGTCCATGGCGCAATGGAGTGATGGAATCATGGAGTCATGGAGTCATGCGTCCAGCTCTTGAGCATCGCTCCGGCACTCCACTGCTCCAACCCTCCGCTTGTTCGTCTCACTTCCACACCAGCACGCCTTTCTGCCAGGCCCAAACCAATCCTTCGACCAGCAATAACAGGAAAATCACCATCGCTATGCATGAGCCGGCTGACAGCCCGCTAAACGCAACCGCAAACGGCAGCAGAAATATGGTCTCCACGTCAAATATCAGGAAGATGATCGCGTAGAGGTAATACTCGGGCTTGAACTGCACCCACGCGTCGCCTTTCGACTCCAACCCGCATTCGTAGATCGCGTTCTTGTCCGGCCCAGGCTTGCGCGGCGAAAACGTTCTCGCCCACAGCCAGGCCAATCCCAGCGGAACCAAGGCAAACACGACGGCGCCGACCAGCAAAACAAAGATGAATAGGTACGGGCTGTATTCACCGTCCATAAATCAAATTAATTGCTCTCTGCATAAGCGAGCCTAGCCGTTCAGATTCCACACGTCAAGAAACGGAAGCCGCTTGCCATTCCTCGGACTGGAACAGAGATGGAAGGCCAACATAAGCCCCTGCCCGATTCAGACAATGGCAGATCCAATTATCCGTTTCCTCCGTTTCCTCCTGTTAAATCCCAACCCTATGAATCAACAGGAGATAACCGAGGGAACAGAGACGCAAGGCCAATAAACAATAGCTTCCTGTTAATCCGTCTCCATCAGGAGAAAGAGGTTCCGAATCTTCTCGCGGATTGCCCGCCGCCGCTCCAAACTGACCCGTCCTCGCCTGCCTGATCTTTCACTCGAGGTTGGGTGGGGTCTGGACGCAGCCGGAGAGGATTGAGAGTTGCTCCTTGTCACGCTCTGG
>JBAXTC010000176.1:0-11783 GCA_037130375.1 Verrucomicrobiota bacterium
GCGCCGACTGCCGTCGGCGGCTACGATTTCTTGAAACCACCCTGGCTGGCGTCCGCCAAAGCCGCTTCTGCTTGCGCCAGTCTCGATGCTTGGCTACTGTCAGCAACCGGAACCAGACCCTGTCCCTGCGGCCGGCAAGGTGACGGGGCTACTCAGATTATGTCCGACTCATATATACAAAACCTATTTGCGGAACGGATTGGCGGCAGCCAATACGGGAAGTCGCACGCGATCTACAAGTTCGAGAAGATTAAGCGCGCCAAGCGCGCCGCGACGGCCGCCCATCCCGGGAAAGAGATTATTGATATGGGAGTGGGTGAGCCGGACGAGATGGCCTTTCCGGAGGTCGTGGCGAAGCTGTGCGAACAGGCGCGCAAACCGGAGAACCGCGGTTATGCCGACAACGGCGACTCCGTCCTCAAGCAAGCGGCGGCCGGGTATCTGGAACGCGTCTGCGGGGTCAAGGGAATCAATCCGGAGACGGAAGTTCTGCATTCCATCGGCAGCAAAGCGGCGCTCTCCATCCTGCCGGCGGTGCTGATCAATCCCGGAGATTACGTGCTAATGACCATCCCGGGCTATCCGGTGTTCGGCACGCACGCAAAATATCTCGGCGGGCGGGTCCACAATCTTCCGCTGACGGAGAAGAACCAGTTCCTGCCCGATCTGGATTCAATCCCGGCCGAGGTGCTCAAACAGGCGAAGGTGCTGGTGCTGAATTACCCCAACAATCCAACAGGCGCAAGCGCGACACCGGCGTTTTTCGCGCAGGCGGTCGCGTTTGCGAAGGCGAACCGCCTCGTGGTCATTCACGATGCGGCCTACGCAGCGCTGGTGTTCGAGGGCAGGCCGTTGAGTTTTCTGGCGACGCCGGGTGGCAAAGAGGTGGGGGTCGAGCTGCACTCGGCCAGCAAGACTCTCAACATGACGGGCTGGCGCTGCGGCTTCGTTGCCGGCAATGAATTGCTCGTCCGAGCCTACGGGGACGTGAAAGACAACACCGACTCCGGCCAGTTCCTGGCGATTCAACACGCGGCGGCGCACGGTTTGGATCACCCTGAAATCACCGAGCAGATCGCGGCGAAATATTCGCGGCGAATGGATGGGCTGGCGCATCTGCTGGTCAACGCTGGGTTTCAAGCCCGAAAACCAAAAGGGTCATTCTTCCTCTATGTTAAAGCGCCGAGCGCGGCCGTGAAGGGAGACGGGACGCGCGTTCCATTCCAAAGTGCCGAAGAAGTCTCGCAGTGGTTGATCACCGAAAAGCTGATTTCCACGGTGCCGTGGGACGATGCAGGCGCGTATTTGCGGTTCAGCGTGACGTTCACCGCAAAGAACATCGTCGATGAGGGCCGGATTCTAGCGGAAATGGCCCGACGCCTTAGCGACGCGCGCTTTGAGTTCTGAACCGCAGCCGCGAGATTGCGATCCGCCAAAGCTTGCTCCCGCCGTTCGAAATCCATGTTCAGGAAAACATAGCATGAAGAATAAACAAAAACCTATCGCAGGCTGCAATACTGCCCTTGCGTTACGACCTCGGAGTCTGACAATTCTGCTGGCAGTTTGCCTCGCTGCATTCCTCGGCACCGGCTGCAAGTCCACCGAGAAATCGCATCCGGACCAGCTCGCTTCGGTTGAGATTCATGGCCATCCAGTGGAGCGAGTGCGCGATGTGACTTCGCAGGTCTTTCTTGAAAATGGCTATCGTGTGACCCTCAATGGCTGGGCGAAGCTGGTCTTCGAGAAGGAAGGGTCGAACATGAACAACATCGCCTACGGCAATTGGATGGGGTCAGGTATTTGGATTCGCGTCAAGGCATCGATCTTTGAGACTTCACCGGGCAACTGTCGGCTCGATTGCGACGCCTTCCTGCTGCGGAACAGGAATGAACCGGTCGAGGAGGAAATCAAGATCAGCAAGCTCCACAACCGCCCCTATCAGAAGCTTCTGAACGAAGTTGTGAAGCGTTTGGCTCGCGAAACAGTTAAACCGAATTAGACTGCGCGCCGGGTGGAGCAAGAGCGTTGCTTTTCGCCACCCCCCTGCCCCGCATGATTAACGCTCTCATTCGGGCCGCGCCGGCGTTCGTCAAAGACTCCAACCGGCGCGGTAGTCGCGACGGAGGAATTGGTTTGCCTCGGCCAGATTGGTGAACTTAAGGGCGGTCGAATCCCACAGCAGCTTGCTGAGCGTGAGATCCTCGCGAAGTTGAACGCGCAAGGCCACGTTGCCGAGCAAGACCGCCTCCGCCAGAGGACCGGCCCAATCGAAATTCGATCCGGCAGGTTTGCCGCCTTTGCACGCGGCAATCCATTCCAGGTAGTGGCCGGCCGAACGCGGGATGGTTTTTTGAATGTCGCCAAACTTCTTGGCCTGCACCTCGGGATAAACCACGTCGCCGAGAATAAACCCATTTTCGCCGATGAGCAGGCGCCCGTTGTCGCCCATCTTGATGCCGTTGGGCAAGTCGTCGGGTCGCGAAGGACGCAGGCCGCCGTCATACCAGACGAGTTTGCACGGCGGCATTTCAACGGCGACGGAGAGGTCATTTACATGCCAATTGTTCGCCTGAGGCGCGGCCGCGCGCGCAGGGAATTCATAGGTCACAATCGAACCAAGCGGGTAGGTCTCCTCATTAACGCGGGTGGAGGCGGCCTGGACGCTGAGGGGCGCACCCAACTTCAGCGCGCGGAAGACGGGGTCCATCGCGTGGCAGCCAATATCGCCGAGCGCGCCGGTGCCGAAATCCCACCAGCCGCGCCATTTGAATGGCAGGTAGGCTGGGTCGTAGGGCCGCATGGGAGCCGGGCCGACCCACATATCCCAATCGAGCGTTGCAGGCACGGACGGCGTTTCCTTGGGACGCCCCACCCCTTGCGGCCAATACTCGGCAAATAACCCGTTGGACGGGCGGTCGGTCCATATATGCGCTTCGTGAACCTTGCCGATGGCGCCCGCCCAGACATTCTCGCAGAGACGGCGCGTCTCCTCGGAAGCCTGGCCCTGATTGCCCATCTGCGTGGCAACTTTGGCCTCCCGCGCGGCCTGCCCGACCTGGCGCGCTTCCCAGACCGAGTGGGTCAGCGGCTTCTCGCAATAAACGTGCTTGCCGCGCTTCATGGCTGCCACCGCCGCGAAAGCGTGATGATGATCAGGCGTGGCGATGACGACACCGTCGATTTCCTTCATCTCGTCGAGCATCTGCCGGTAGTCGGTGAACTGCCTGGCCTTGGGATACTTCTTGAAAATGCGGGCGGCGTAGTTCTTATCCACATCGCAAAGTGCGACGATATTTTCGCTTTCCATTTGGCCAAGGTCGTGCGCGCCCTGACCGCCAATGCCGATGCCGGCGAGGTTAAGCTTCTGGTTTGCAGAAGTTGCGCCGCGCAATCCCAGCACGGCGCTGGGCACCACCATAAAAGCGGCGGTGGAAAGGGCGGTGCCGCGCAGGAACTGGCGGCGGTTGAGGCTGGTGTCGCTACGGCTGACGTTAGTGTTCATAAATCGTGAGTTCGATGTCGTGATAGTAGAGGACGACGTGAGAAGACTCAACCATCAAAACGGCAGTCGTGCGGAAGGCAAGGAGAAGACTTCCTTTGGGATCTATTCCGGCTTCTGGCTCTTGGCATTCGAGTTTCCTGAGAGCTTGCTTTGGGCTTGGCCTGTCATCGGAACGAACTGCACGGGCAGCACGTCGCGCTGCTCAAGTTTACCGCCGCGCTTGCGCAGCCGCACCAACTTCTGACTCAAAAACGATCTAATCGGGATAATGATGTGTCCGCCATCTTTGAGCTGGTCGATCAGCGGTTGGGGCACCCGTTCTGGTGAGCATGTAACGATAATGGCATCGAATGGCGCAGCCTCGGCCCAGCCTTTGTAGCCGTCCCCGGCGCGCCCATTGACGTTGGTGTAACCGAGCCGCTTCAGATCGGTGGCCGCCCGGCTCGCGAGATCCTCAACAATCTCAATCGTGTAAACCTGGGCCACCAACTCAGCGAGAACGGCGGCCTGGTACCCAGAACCTGTGCCGATCTCAAGCACGCGATCGGTTGGTTTCGGATCGAGCTGTTCGGTCATGAAGGCAACAATGAATGGCTGCGAGATGGTCTGGTCATGGCCGATGGGCAGTGGATGATCTTCATAAGCGCGGACGCGCAGGTGCCCCGGCACAAACTCATGGCGTCGAACTTTGCCCATCGTGACCAGCACCCGGGCGTTGGTAATGCCGCGGCCCGCCCGGACGAGTTGTTCCGCCACCATCTGTTGCCGGGCGATGGCGTAAGGATCAGTTCCCGCAGCCACGGCAGAGGGAGCCGCGGTTCCACGACCGGTGAGCCCAGCGAGCCATCCAGCCGTCAGCAGTGCCAGTTTCCTCATGCACCCACAATAATCGGTTCGGGAGGGATTCGCCATCCTGAAGTTGCCAGCGCGCCAAAGGCACCCCGGCTGCGCTTCCCGGGACCCCCAGAGTAGGGCGGGCGTCCCGCCTGCCTTCGGGGCGTGGCCGGGGCAGGCGAGACACCTGCCCTACTCTGGAAACCACCCGGCACCGGCGCAGTCAGTTGCCGAATGTTCTACGTTTTCTTGTCACCAATCCGCACAATCGCATAGATGATCGCGGCCGGGATGCCCGCCAGCAGTGCCAGGGCGATAAAGAGTCCTGAACCCTCGCCGCGCTTACGGATGTCCGTGAAAATCCACACCGCGACCAGGATGTTGAAGATGAAGCCCACAAGGATACACAGCTTCACCAGGTCAGCGAACTTCCTGAGCGCGTTCGGCGCTGCCTGGAAAGGCGGTGTTGCGGGGGCAAACGGCCCCCCCGGCGGCATCGGTTGGGCGAAATTCCCGACACCAGGCGAGGGCATCGGTTGGTGGACTCCTTCGCGACCCGGCAAGGCTGCCGGCACCTGGCGTTCCGGCTGGGTGCCAAGCCGGCGCATCAATTGTTCCTGGCGTTGCGCCATTTCGTTGACGTGCTGCTCCAGGCGTTCAAGCCGATCACCCGGCCCGCCGCGATGATCATCCTCGGCCGCGAATACCGCAGGCGCGCGCCCAGACAATGTCAAGGCGACAAACGCCATCATCAAACTCAACCGCCACGATAAGCTTTTCATCATAATTACCTCCGCCGTTGTTATTTGTGAGCGGAAGCTGCTCCTGGCCTTGGCAACAGCCGAAGGCTTGATTTTGGACTAAAGCAACGTCCGCATCATCGATACGGCAGCTTGAACCCAAACGCACACAAGATCAAGCGTGTTCACCTGTCATTTTCACATGCCTCCAAAACTCGGTCTTTGGCTCCAAGGTCAGGCTTTCGGGTTTCTGATCTCATAAGCCACCGGCGGCCAAACCCTCGACTGGAGCATAGTCATCGGTCAGGATCGGACTGCTGGCGGCGTTTGCTGGAGCCTGCGCCTGAAACATCTCCAGCCGTTCACGGAATCCAGGCACGGTGACCCGACGGTTCCTTGCCAGCACGGCGGCGCTCTGACGCAGGGTGTAAATGTCGGTCTTGAGTGCGGTCATGGTGGCGAGCAGCACCACGTTCTGACTGCTGCGGGCAGGGAACATGTAAGCCTGAGGGAAGACGGTTTTCAAGGTTCGGTAGATCGCCCCGACGATGCCGGCGTGCCAATCGCTCGTCGTGCCAATGACGTTGTAGGCTACCACACCGTTGGTGGTGAGGTGATTGCGCACCAACTCGAAAAACTCCTTCGTCGCCAGATGCTGCGGAATGGAGGAGCCGTAACGGCCACCCAGGTAGGCGTCAAGGATGATCAAGTCATAACGGGCCGTGCTGCGTCGCAGGAACACGCGCCCGTCGGCCACGTGGACTTTCTGTTTCTCGGACTCCTTGAATTTGAAGTAGTCCTTCGCCACCTGAACCACCATCGGATCGATCTCGACCGTCTCGACGTTGACGCCGGGATAATAGTGCTCGAATGACCGCTGCGCGCTGCCGCCGCCCAGCCCAATCATGAGCACGTTGGTGAGCTGCGCGTTCCAGAGCCAGGGCATGTGAAAGTATTCGACGTATTCAAAATGCCCTTTCAACGGGTCTTGCAGCGACATGCGGGTCTCGGTGGCGTCGTCAAAGCACAACGTCCGCTGGCCACCGTCCTCGGTTACGCGAATATGATGATAGGGAGAGGTGACTTCAAAGACCACAGCCGCAGAGACTGGCGAATGGGCCAGCAAGATGAAAGCAAACGCTGCAAGATGGAAAGTCCGAAGTCGGAAAAGTGCCACTGGGGAAATCACTTGAGTCCTGGTTCGCATTAGTCCGGGCATTCCGAAACTCGCATTCGAAATTATAGTCATTGGTATTCCGTTCATACTTCAAATTCCACACTTCAGCCTTCGGATTTCAGTCCTCGGACTTCAGACTTCGGATTTCAGATTCCAGATATCGTCCTTCGGCCCTCGGATTTCGGTCTTCGGATTTCAGCCTTCGGCCTTCAGACTTCGGATTTCGGATTTCAGATTTCAGATTTCGCCCTCGCCTTCCACCATCGCCGCCCCCAACCACCGGTCCAGCACCACGCAGAGCAGCCCCAACATGACCGTCATGACGCCCATAGCGCGGAAGATGGCCGAAACTTTCATTTGGTCAATCAGGACGAAGCCGGAAACGAAGACGCCCACGATGCTGCCGGCGGTGCTGGCCGCGATGATGAAGCCGCTGGAACGGCCCACTTGGGCGAGGCTGTGGGTCGAGAGACGGATCATGTAAGGCGAGAGCATGGCCAGGACCACGCACGGCATGAGGAAAATCAGCGCGCTGCCCAGGACGGGATCCAGCTTCTGCCATAGCAGCGGGATGGGCTGGTTGGCCGGGTGACGCAGGATGATGGCATCGATGAGCCAGGCGGCGCAGTTGGGGATAAGGAACAAGACCAGCCCCGCCGGGACGAGCAACACGACCAGGACGGACAATCGCTGCCATCGATCCGCCAGCGCGCCGCCGAAATAGTAGCCCAGCGCCAGTGCGATCAGCACCACCCCAATCTGGCTAACCCACACATGAAACGAGCTGCCAAAGTCCTTCGCCAGAAACCGCGCGCCGATGATTTCAAGAACCATAATGATAAAGCCACCCAGAAAGACCAGTGTTGCTGCCGCCGCGTTTCTCATGGGCCGAGCATAGCCGCCCTCGGGCGAGCCGTCAAAGCGCGCACATAAGATTTTCATCTCCCCCAACGGCGTGCCGGGCCTTTGCGTGGCCGGCCTGAAGCCGTGCAGAAGCAAAACCACCCACGCATTTGACTTATAGTCCTCCAACGCCTCCGGCGCGAACAACTTTCAGCGCCTTCATTCCCGCCGGCCAAAATAAACACCAAGGCCAAAGCCCTGATTCCATCGTTGCCCCAAAACCACCTCTCCTACGCCACTTCCAACAGAACTTCCGGATGCTTTGCCGCAATCTTAAGCAACACCTTCGCTGCCCCGGTCGGGGATCGCCTGCCTTGCTCCCAATTCTGCAACGTGTCGGCGCTGATCCCCAAAATGGCGGCAAACTTCGACTGCGACAAACCGAGCTTGCCCCGGACCCGCACGATGTCCGTCTTCGGATTGATGCGAAAAACACGCGCCGGATTGAGTTGACCTTTCTCAATGGCTTTCGCCTGCTTCACGCTTTCCAGCAGTTCTTCAAATAACTCTTTCTTCATGGCATCAATTGGCTCTTCAATTGTTTCAGTTGATCGGCTGTCAGGTCATCCATTTCATTTTTCGGATAGACCAGCAGCAGCGAAATTCTGTCTTTGGCCACCCACCAATAGTAAACTACCCGCAGTCCGCCACGCTTGCCCCGGCCACTACCCGCCCAGCGTAGCTTCCTCATACCGCCCGAACCCTTGATAATGCTCCCAGCAGCCGGCCGTGCCGCCAGGAACAACTGCATTTCGGCATACTCATCGTCGTCCAGGAATCGCTCAACGCGCCGATAAAAGATAGGTGTCTCGACAAAGACCACCACAGCAAGATACGCCGTTGGCGGATACTGTCAACTCCCGTCTTGCTCTCAACCTCCAGTGACACGATGAACTGGCCTCTTGCCAAACCTGGAACCCGGATGGCTGCAAGCAGCGATTGGCGACATCGGTTTGCTTCACTTCCTGTTTTCCGCAAGACTGCGCGGGTAATTGGACCTGGGTTCAATTCAAATTACACACAGGCTTCCCCCCTTTGCACCGCACACGGCGGAAATGGAAATTTCCTTGTCAAATGTCGCAAGCCTTCCGACGTGCTTGCTCGCCAATGCGAGCAGATAAATATCCGTAAGTTGCCGCCCACTGTGAATGCGCTCTTCCGTGAAAAGTTTCCCGTCGCGCAACGAAACATCGTCCGGCCAGAATTCGTGATTAGTTTGTGTAGCAAACGTTCGCAGCCGTGAAATCAAATCGCTCGGCGTGAACTGCGCTCCCTGGCTGTAGCCGGGATGAGACATGATGCGGATGACTCCGTTTTCCACGATTGGGCAGCTTGCCCAGCCGGACTTTGCATGGGCCGCCCACCAATCGTGCGCCCGCTCATGGAATGCATGATCAGGATCAAACAATGCGATGACGACGTTCACATCCAGCAAGGCGCGCATGGATTACACGCCCTCCTCGTCCTGTATTCTTCGCACATGTTCCAGCGTGACAATCTCGCCGCGGGAAGGCAGCACCGGAACACCGCCACGCAGACCCGGACGCCGTTTTGTCGTCGGCGCATTCAAACCACGCCGTGCCAAGTCGGAAATCACCTGACCGGCCGTGCCGCCATGTCGTTGCGCCAACTCCTTGGCTGCCTGCAACACCTCATCCTCAATGTCCAAAGTCGTTCTCATGCATCTGATGCTATCACATCACTGCATCAGGGTCAAAAGCTGTTGTCAAAGGAAGCGTGGGGTTTTTGCGCAGGCTTCGCGCAACGTCTCCAGGAATCGCTGCCGATCCTGGTCATCCTGGAAAATCTCCTGCCCGCGACTGGCGCGGGCCATCCGTGATACACCGCGCCCGGATACTGGATGCGGATTGGCCTGGCCATGGTCCGGGCAGACTCCCGCGGCGAAACCCCGCTGCTCAAGCCCAATATGTCACTTTCCCAGGACCCTTTTACAACGGGAGATATTGTTTCGTCGGCGAAATCAATTTGAATAAACCCGGCTCACAAGCCAAACCAAACTCCGAGGGCGGTGTCGAGCTTTACCAAGTCAGATTCGCGCAACTGGCCAAGTTGTTTTCTCACCAGATTGCCGGTCACCGAAGCCACCGCTCGTTTGGCAAAAGAAGGATGAATCAGCCCCGCCTCACGCCAGAATTGGATGGCGAACTCGCCCGGACGCAACACGTCACCGACAGAAGTCACCGCCACTACAAGCAAGTCGTCCGAAGGGTAATCCGGGCTGACGACGACTGCGGGACGGATTTTTGCGGATGACTGATCCGAAAAAGGAAACGGTAGCAGAACGATGGAACCGCGCTTATAGCCGGTCATAATCAGCATCCAGCGGATTATCCCAGATTCTCTGGAAAGCAGGTTCGGACAGACGCGACCAGCCGTCCGCCAGCCCGTCGTCGTCCGCATCCGGCGCGATGACCGTGACCTTGGCGTTGGGCTTCAACCGCGCCGGCTCATCCAGCACGATAAACCGTCCGTCAAAATGCGCGTTCAATGTCTGCACGGTTCAACCGTAATTTCCGCATCGGCTTTTATCAAGCGGTAAAACAACCACGGCTTTCTCGCGGCACATTTTGTGGTGCCAACGAAACCAGTTCGGCCTGCGTCACCCGGGTGTAGTGGCCCATCGCCAAACGCTCACTGTCACTTTTCTAACCCCTTCACAAATTCAACTTCGTGTTTCTTCATTCGGCAGATTTGAGATGTAGGTCCAACTGCGCATCGGCAACCGCTTGGTAACGACGCCCAGCAACCACTTGCTCCTGGCGACCAGATTAGCTTGGCCGTTTTGTTGACTCAGTGGAAGTGATTGTGCATCAGGCAATGCGCCTGCACATGCCACTCCATCTGGGCGCACGCCTCTCCGAGCATGGCGGGGAAACGCCGGCGGAGGTTTGGCTGTTACATTATGGCTTGCGTCCAGGGCGTATTCGCACGGAGTTCTTTCCAGCCCCCAATCGGCAATCCCGCGAGTCGGTTGACTGCTTTCGGCTTTCATTGTTCTCGGAGTGTCAATAGTGAGGACTGACGCTTGCACGCTTGCACGGCGTAAAGGCTCAAGGCTGCCGCCCTATGAAAGGAGACAGCGGAGGAGTTGGTTGGAGGTGCGGAGGGCGAGGAAATAGACGCTGAGGCGCTGGACGAAAGGTTCGTAGCGGATGAGGACGCCGGCTTCGATGTTTTTGGTGTGGGCGGCTACGGTGAAGTTGGCGGAGGTGATTACGGCGATGCGACCGTCAACAATCACGCACTTGGAGTGCAGGCTGGCCCGCGCGTGAGTTGTTTCGGATAAGGCGCGGGGATCGTGGTAGAGCTCGGGAAGCCGGGGACTTCCGGGCCGGAGAGGACAAGCTCGAACAGACTCTGGGGGGCGACGGCGCGCTCGGAACATTGTGCAATGGCCTCGGCCAGGATCGCGATATGTTTTGGAGCCATGCCTTGCTGAACGAGACCGTCGAGGGATTCGTGGACGGCCTGGGCCTGCGGCCCGATGGCCTGGTCTCTCGGCGGCGCTGCCGCCCTGCCGGTAGCGGGCTATGGCGGCGAGAATGGCGGCGTCCTCGATGCCTTGCAGCTTGACTGCGAGGGCCGGGATTTGCCGGACGAGCGCGAGTTTTTCCAGCGAATCCACGATAGACAGCCCGGCGTCCCAGGCGGACTGGACAACTTCGTCCAGGGCCGTTTGGGTATCGGGGATGGAAATCACGGACATGAGTTGCGGGAAGTAGGCGTTGCTGGCGCCGCTTGAGACGGTTGGTGGAGGCCCTTGGCACGCCCGCACCCCGCTGAAGCAGGGTGTTAATGAGTGCGGAATCTCGGTGCGAAGGAAAAGGCTATGTAGCTTCATGGTTTGGGCTGCCAGTCGTTGAGGTTTTTGATGGTGATGTCCACGCTTGGCTCTACGTCGCGCATGGAGCGGTTGGCGCGGAACTTCCGGCGCACGGGGGGCAGGTTGGGCAAGTCAGGATGGAGGAACGGGTACAGGAGGCGCTGAGCGTCACCGACTTCCTACTGATACTGAAGCTTGGTGTTGGTTTGCTGGAACTCGTCGGCGATGTTGCGCCAATCGTCCAGCAAGCGGCCGCAGCGGTGGAGGACTTTGTCGGACAGCTCCTGCGCCGCAGCGGGGGTGATGCTCGGGTCGTGGTTGCGGGCGCGTTCGGCAAAGCGGGTGGCGAAGCGGTCGAGCATGGCCCAAGAGCGTCATGTAAGGGTCGGTGGGGTTCTGCTTGTTGGCCTTGCCGCCCTCGCGCTGATAGGCGGTCTGGCCGGCGCTGAGCAGGGCCAACCCGGCGCGCAGCAAGACGACTTTCAGGCTGCGTCCCTGGGCGGCGACGCCGACGTAAAGGCGGGCGGGGGTGGTGGCCGAAGGCTCGGTCAGGGCGAAGAAGGAATTTCGCCGGTCGTGGCCCGGCGGCGGGAAGATGGCGACATGGTTGCGCTCGAACAGGGCGTGGATCTGAGCCTCGGCCCGCCGGACGGTGGCGGTGCTGGCGATGATCTTGGGGCGGAGCGTGATTTCGCCGCCGGTCCTCATCTGATTCTACTAAGTGTGTGACCAGTTAGGGTCGCTGGCTCAGGCTGACGTTCTGAGGTGCTGCATCGAGTCCAC
>JBAXTC010000177.1:0-11724 GCA_037130375.1 Verrucomicrobiota bacterium
AGCTTCCTGGGTGAGGCTGCGAAAATTCGCCGAGGCTTCATTCTTCAACTGCGCGTGAAGCTCCATCGGAATGTCTTTCAAAGTCAGGCTTGCCATACGACACAACCATAGGGCCACCACTCTGGTTTAGCAAGGGAAGCCTGTCCATTCAACAGCGAAAAGCTCACTCTGCGCCATCAGTTGTCCGAAAGCCCGCGCCGGATGTCCGCGCGCCAGGTTGGCGGGCCGGGACTATTTGGTCAGCGCCAGAGCGATCTGCGTTGCGATGTCGTGCGTAAGCAGAATGTCCGCGCCGCCGCCACTGGTGCGCGCTTGGACGGTCACCGCCGTAATGTTCGGATCCACGGCTTGGACTCTCACCCACACCTTGCGTTCACTGACCTTGCCTTCGATGGTCTTCACTTCGTTGGTGCCGGGGTTGATGACGCTTTCTCTGGCAATGGTCCCGAGCCTGCCGACCACCTCCACTGACGCGCTATAGACCTGGCTCACGGGCCGCTCATATCGATTCTCGAGTTTGTCCTTAACAAAGGGCACACCGGCCGTACTTCGGTCGTTAACGGTACTGATGCATCCTACGGCGACAACGAGCGTTCCGAGCAGGGCAGCCAAAATCTTGGTTTTCATAAGTGCAATGCAACCACATTCCTCCACATCGTCAAGCCCCGAATGGAGAGATTCATCCGCGCATAATCCACCCGCCACCCAACACGAGGTCTTCCTGGTAAAAAACTGCTGCCTGGCCCGGGGTGATAGCGCGTTGCGGGACGTGCAGTTTTACTTTCACTCTGCCGTTTCCCAGCGGACTTATGGTGGCGAGAGTGCCGGGATGGTTATAGCGAATCTTGACGGTGGCATCAAACGGGCCCGGCGGGGCGTCGAAGGGAATCCAGTTGCACCGATCCGCGGTGAACTCGTCCCGGTCGAGAGTGGAATCGTCCCCAACAATAACGCGATTCGACGCCGGGTCGAGTTCGATGACGTAGAGGGGTTTAGGGGACGAGATGCCCAGGCCCTTGCGCTGGCCGATGGTATAAAACTCAATGCCTTCATGGTGGCCAAGCATACGGCCGTGGATGTCCACAATTTCGCCACGATGCTTCTCGACCATGTGGGTTTGCTGGAGAAATCGTCCGTAGTCGTTGTCCGGCACGAAACAGATTTCCATGCTCTCTTCCTTATCCGCCGTTTTGAGGTTGCAGTGGCGCGCCACGTCGCGGGTATCGGCCTTGGTCTTCTCGCCGAGCGGAAACATCGCGCGGGCCAGTTGGTCCTGCCGCAGCGAGAACAGAAAATAGCTCTGGTCTTTGCGCGCGTCGCGTCCGCGCTTGAGGAGCGTGCGCGCGCCGCCGAGGCTCTTTTCGAGCCGTGCGAAGTGGCCGGTGGCGACATACTGCGCGCCGAGTTGGTCTGCGCGGTCGATGAGCCGGCCGAACTTCAGGTTTTGGTTGCACAGCACGCACGGATTCGGCGTCCGGCCCGCCTTATACTCATCGGCAAAGTACTGAATGACCTTGGCCTGAAACTCGGCCGCCTCGTCGATAAGATAATACGGAATACCCAATTTATGGCAGACGGCGCGAGCGTCCGTGACGGCTTGCGGGCCGCAGCACTTGTCTTCGGCGCGTGAGACGCAGTCCTGCGGCCACAGCTTGAGCGTGATGCCGACAACGTCGCAACCCTGTTCAAGCAAGAGGGCAGCCGTGGCGGAGGAATCGACTCCCCCGCTCATACCGACCACCACGCGGGTTCTTTTCTCAATTAACATCAGGGGCTAAAGATATGTGCGGGGCCGGGGGGCTATAAAACGCCACAATACTCAGGCGTTGCGTTTGTGGATGATGATCTCGTTCCCGTCTGGATGGGCGATCACCGCCAGGCGAGAAACGGGCGTTGTCATCGGTCGAACGCCCTATTCGACAATTTTGGGGACGATGAACAAACCGTTTGCTTGCGCGGGCGCGTTGCGGAGCGCTTCGGCATTACCGAGGGAATGTCGCACTTCATCTGTGCGCGTCACATTCACGAGAGGAAACGCGTGGGCGGTCGGCTCCACTCCGCTGACATCGACTTCCTTGAGCTTTTCGATGTAGTCGAGAATGTTTCCCAATTGGGCGCCCATCTTCCGCTCCTCTTCGGGTGAGAGCGACAGGCGGGCAAGATGCGCCACATATTTTACGTCAATTTCAACGTGGGCCATAGCATCAAAAAAGTCACATTGGCGCATGGTTAGACGGTTGCATCTCTCACCAGATTAGGCGTTGGGCATCGATAGCGATGCCCCATGCAACCAACACGGTTACTCTTCATCAAACTTCCGCTTGATGAGGGTTTCCAGTTCGGCAATCGCCTGCGAGGCATCCTGGCCGTGAGCGTGGACGGTGAGTTTGCTGCCCGGGCCGGCAGCCAGCATCATCAGGCCCATGATGCTCTTGCCGTTCACCTTCTCCCCATCCTTTTCCACGAAGATATCGCAAGAGAACAGATTCGCGGTTTTGACAAACATTGCAGCCGGCCGGGCATGGATGCCCAGCTTGTTGGCGACCCAAAAATCTTTTGTCATTGCTGAACCGCCATCGGTTATCTTCTTTGCGCTCATTCGGTCTTTTGATAACCAGTAATCGAAAAAGGCGCGATTAGCTACTGAATTCTAATGTTTGGCTGCCGCCGCCATCCGGGAGATGAGACGGTCATTGAGTTCCTTGGCGGGATTATAGCCCGTGGACTTCAGTTTGGCTTGGAAGGCGGCCACCTCGATCAGCCTGGCCAGGTCGCGTCCTGGCCTTACCGGAATGGTGATGTGCGGGATGTCGATGCCGAGAACCTGGACGTATTCCTGCTCCATGCCCAACCGATCCACATCCGGCACTTCGTTCCAGGATTTCAAAGTAATGACGAGATCGACGTGTTTTTCGTGGCGAATGCTCTTGACGCCGAACATGGCTGCGACATTGATAATACCAATTCCGCGCACTTCCATGTGATCGCGTGTGACCTCGGCGCTGGTGCCGACGACTTCGCGGCCATCCACCAACGTGACTTTGGTGATGTCGTCTGCCACGAGGCTGTAACCTCGCTCGATGAGCGCCAGGACACTCTCGCTTTTGCCGATGCCGCTTTCTCCCCGAATAATCACCCCTACGCCAAGGATGTCCACCATGCTGCCCATCTCGGTGCCGCGTGGGGCGAACATCATTTCCAGCGCCAGAGTTGCCAGATTGATGAATTTCATCGTCACCAGCGGACAGCGAAAGATCGGCACCCGGGCCTGTTCGGCTGCTTTTAAGAACAAATGGTGCGGGTGCAGGTTGCGGGAGAAGACGACGCAAGGGACTTTAAAGCAGAAAAAGGTTTCGTAGCGCCGGGCCTTCTCGTCAGGCGGGAGTGATTTCAGGAAGAAGGCCTCAGCATTGCCAATGACCTGGATGCGCTTGTTGGCGAAGTAGCGCGTGAAGCCGGACAACGCCAAGCCCGGTCGATTGACGGTCGGCTCGCGAATGATGCGTTTGAGGCCGCCGGCGCCGGCAACCAGATTGAGTCCCAGGGCGATGGAATGCTCGTTGTAAAACCGTTCTACTGTCACTGCATCGCGTCGCATAGGTTGGTCAACTGGGTTATAGGGTTAAACGAGAGGAATAAGGCGTGGCTGAACGTTTTGGGTGCCGCCTGTGTCATTCATGCAGCTCTCCATGACTACAGGTTGAACTCCGGTCCGAGATAGATTTCCCGCGCTTTGGGGTCATTCGCCAAAAACTCCGCCGTGCCCTCCACGAGCACCTGACCTTTGTAAATAATGTACCCGCGATCTATCAACTTCAACATCTCGCGCACGCTGTGGTCGGTAACCAAAATTCCCAATCCCCGCTGTTTCAAACGCCGAACAATCTTTTGGACCTCATAAACAGCGATCGGATCAATGCCGGCGAACGGTTCGTCCAGCAACAGCAGTTTCGGGCTGGTCACCAGGGCGCGGGTGATTTCCAGGCGCCGCTTCTCACCGCCGCTAAGCGTGTAGGCCTTGCTCTTGGCCAGTCGGGCCATGTCCAATTCGTCGAGCAAGTACTTTAGCCGAACCGCGCGCTCCTGCCGGTTCATGCGGCAGGTCTCGAGGATGGCGAGGATGTTCTGCTCGACGGTGAGCTTGCGGAAGATGGAGGGTTCCTGGGTCAGGTAGCCCATGCCCAGGCGCGCGCGTTTGTGCATGGGCAGTTTGGTAATGTTGCGCCCCTGGAATTGAACGGCGCCTGAGTCCGCCTTGATTACACCCACGACCATGTTGAAGGTGGTGGTCTTCCCGGCGCCGTTCGGACCGAGCAGTCCGACAATTTCACCGGGCGCAACCGCGATGGAGACGCCATTGACTACGCGGCGGTGACGGAATTCCTTAACCAGGTTCTCTGTTGTGAGCAACTGGCCGTTGGTCACCGCTGAGGCGGGTTGGTCTTTCTGAGTCGCGTTCAAAACAAGAGCGTGAAGAATATCATTTGATCAAGGGCTTATCCGGCAGACCGACCCTGTTGCTGCGACCAGCGGTTGGCAGATTCCGCGCCACATATTTGGACTTTCCGGGAGCGCCGAGGCGGTGATTCGCCAGGTCGAGCATGAAGACATCGTTCCGGCCCGTAAAGTTTGTTGTCGTCAACGTAGCTGGATTCCCGATGAGTTCCATCAGCTCATTCGTCAATGTTCCGGTTGAGCCGCAGGTATAAACAGCCTTTTCGCCTGTGCCACGAACTTGTTGGCCTTTATCGTCGGTGAGGTCGAAGACCACTGCCTGCTCGGCAACGATCCGACTGAGTCGCCCGCCCCCAGGCGGCGCCAGCGCTGTAACGCTCTGGCAGGTCCAGTGCATCTGCGGATGATCAAGGCGGACTTTGCCCTGGAAGAGAGCCCCCTTCGGCCCCACGGAGTATTCTTGGCAGAATATTTCGGCGAACTGAACGGCGTCGATCTTCGTGCCAGTTTGAAGCGGAGCGCCTGGCCCGAGCGCAGTCGAGCGTCCGAATTCATTGGCCGGCAATCGCATATACGCATTTGTTTGCACGGTCATTTCATTATGTTCCACACTCACCAGAATGATGTCGCCTTTGCCTCGCCGCTGACCGGACTGCCACGCTGGGCTGTCCGTTAACTGAAGCATTCCGTTGGTGGCGGTGTAAACCGCTTTGCCCGCCGTGAATCGATTAGTGTCTTGTTCGATGATCACCGTATTCTCCGCGACCATTCGTTGCAACTCGTTGGTGCCGGAGAACGTGAGCGTCAGCAGGCCGCAACTCAGACGATTGGTGTCCTGCTCGATCACGACTTCATTCTCCGCCACCATGCTCTCGAGCTCGTTAGTGGTCGAGAACGTGATCGTCAGCAAGGCACAATTCATTTTGCCCAGCAGTTGATTGTCGCTCTGCTCGATGACTCGCACGTCGTTGCGAAAGACCGCCGAGTTGGTTCGGATTTCGTAAACATCCGACCGGATTTCGACAAACTGATTGGTCGCCGCTGGGCGATGGGCAGCGGGTGGGCCGCCCTGCGGGAGGAAACCAAAGGTTGCCATGCCCTGGCCGGGCATTTTCAACCAGGCGTGACCGCTGGCACGGAATAGCCCGTTCGTCCGGTCCAACACCAGTTCGTCCCCGCTGCCTTCCCGGGGCGTGTTGCGCCAGGTCGGATCTCCAGTCAATAGAACCCGATCGGTGTCCACCGAGTAGGTTGCCTGCTGACCAGTCGCGTGGATATTTTCAAAATCCACGATGACATTCGTTTCTGCCGTCAGGCTTTGCAGCCGGCGGTCGCTTCGTGGCACCAGAACGGTGAGAATCCCCCCGGTGAGGGCCAGGTTCGTGCCGGTCACCCGAACGTTGCCGCGGTAAATGCCTTTGCCGGACTTTTCTGCGTAATCGAACTGATCGGAAAAAACGTCAATTCCGGTTGCCGGCCGTGCAGCCGCATTCGTTCGGACGCTTGCGGCTTTGGGTCCAACCAATTCCGGGTGAATAATCGTATGGACGCGATTCGAGACGAAGAGGGTGGAGTTGGCCTGCTGAAAAATGAATCCCTGGCCTTCGAGGGAAAACGTGCCATCCGCTGTTCGCAAGTTGAGTAGTCCGGGGGAACTGACCGACCGCTGGGCTACATCGTAGGTACATTGCGGGGTTTCCACCACAATTTCGCCTTCGCCATTCTCACGGAAGGTTTGCAATTTTGCCCCGGTCACCAGATAAGTCCGCCCGCCTGGCTGGGGCAGGGCGGTGGCGCCTTCGAGCAGTGATTTCATCTGCGTTTCATGCGGCGGGTCGTAATAATCCGAGAATTTCAGACCTTTCCCCGCGCCAACTTTCTGTCCGCGCACCAAACCGGCAAACATCGCCACGCCAAGCGCGGCCGCTATTACCGCAACGCGCCAACAACGGGGAATCTTCCGTTTCGCCATAAGTTCAGCCATTCCGCTGGACCGCAGACCAGGCGGTCGAGCATCAGATCACCATGCCATGAGGGATCACGCCGTTCTTGGGAATGACGACAATGCCGTCGCGGATGTAATAGTTGGGATGGTCCACCTTCTCGGGCTTGCCCGCGGGCGAAATCACGACGTTGTTACCGATTCTGGCGTTTTTATCCACGATGGTGTTTTCGATGTGGCAATTCGAGCCGATGCCGATGCGCGGCTGGCCCGATGTTTCGTGATCGACGATTGACTCGAGTGATTCATAGAAGTCGCTGCCCAGGAGGATTACCCGGTTCAAGACCGTGGCCACGCCCACGACGCTGCGCAAGCCCACAATGCTGTGCGTGATGACGGCCCGATTGAGAATGCAGCCGTCCGAAATCACCGCATGATCGATCTGCGCGCCGTTGATTTTCGATCCGGGCAGAAAGCGCGGCCGGCTGAATATCGGAGCGGCCATGTCGAAAAAGTTGAAGCGGGGCAGTTCGTTTGTCACGTCGAGGTTCGCCTCGAAGAATGCCCGGATCGTTCCAATGTCCTCCCAATAGCCCTGGAACACAAAGGAGCAGACGCGCAAGTCATGAATCGCGTTAGGGATCACATGCTTCCCAAAATCGGTCAGCGTATTGTCCAGCAGCCGGCAAATGATGTCCCGGTTGAACACATAAATGCCCATCGACGCCAGGAACAGTTCGCCCTCCCCCTTGATCCCCAGGGAGGCATGCCACTCCGGCGGGAGCCGCAACGAGTCGAGCACGGCCGGGTCCTTGGGCTTTTCCACAAAACGCACGATGCGGTGGTCGGCATCGGTCTGCATGATGCCCAATGACTGCGCCTCGCTCCGCCCGACGGGAATGGTGGCGACGGTAATATCGGCGGCGGATTCAGCGTGGGCTTCGATAATCTCGCGAAAATCCATCCGGTACAACTGGTCGCCGCTGAGAATCAGCAGATAATCCCATTCGTGGTTCAGGAAATGAATCAGGTTCTTGCGCACCGCATCGGCGGTGCCCTGATACCACGAGGTATCCGTGTAGGTTTGTTCAGCCGCAAGCAGCTCGACAAATCCCCCCGAAAAATGATCGAACTTATACGATTGCGCGATGTGCCGGTGCAGCGAAGCGGAGTTGAATTGTGTCAGCAGATAAATTCGCCGCAGGCGAGAGTTGATGCAGTTTGAAATGGGGATATCGACCAGCCGATACTTGCCGGCCAGCGGCACTGCCGGCTTGGCCCGTTCTTTAGTGAGTGGAAACAGACGGGTTCCCTGGCCGCCGCCCATGATCACGGACAGCACATTACTCGTATTGGCGGACTGTCGGCTGGTGTGTGACATAGCAAAGCTTTTGTTTCTATTTCTTGATCCTGCGATCATTTATACCTCTCCGGATGGGGGGAGGGCAAGCAGGAGTTCAATGAATTACCCAGGCATTGGATGGCACGAGTTGGAGGAGGCAATCGGAGGTTGGTTAACGCGCCAAGCATTATCCCTGTTCGTCGGCCGACTCGGTCCGGCGTTCCCAGCGACGGGGGGCGCGTTCCGGCAGGCTTGTATCGACTTTCACGTAATAGGTTTCCTCGCCGAATCGGTCGTCGGCGGCTTGCTGCAACTCCCGCGAGGGCGCGACGGCAAACTTATCGTTTGTTTCCACAAAAACCACCTGGCCTGCAGGACGGAGGAAACAGAGGAACAATGGACATTTGCCGGGATGCGCAGCAACCAATTGGAGGACTAAATCGAGCTGTTCGGGCTTGAGGTGCGCCGTGTGCAATCGCAGGTGAACTTGTTTGGTGAAACGCCCCGGCGCGTCCTCCAGCCGCATGATTTCCTGGGGAAAGAGCTTCGGTTTATCGTCGCCGAGGTTGACTTCGCCGATGACCAGGATGGCTTTGCCCGGCGTCAGCAGCTCGCGATACTTGTCGTAGTTCTCGTTCATGCAGAGAATTTGCACCGAGCCCTCCAGGTCTTCCATCGTCACCATCGAATACGGCTTGCCGTTCTTCTTCGATACGCCGTTCTGCACCGCTGCGATCAACCCGCCGACGCGCGTCAGACTGCGGTTCGGCAACTGCGCGAGGGTTGCGGTGTTGGCCAGCGCGTATTTTTCGAGAATCGGCGCGTAAGGCGTTAGCGGGTGGCCGGTCACGTAGAAGCCGAGCAGTTCCTTCTCGTGCGCCAGCAAGTCGTGCTCCGGCCATTCGGGCAAACTGGTGATGGCCTCCGGCATCTGGGAAGAGCGGTCTTCCAAGGCGCCGAATAGTGAGGTCTGCCCGCGCTGCCGGTCCGAGATGATGCTCGCCGCGTGCGCCAGCGTGCGGTCGATTTGCGCAAACAAGGTGGCGCGCGTCTGGCCCAGGCAATCGCACGCGCCCGACTTGATCAGCGCCTCCAGGACTTTGCGATTCACCGAGCGCCCGTCCACGCGCTGGCAGATGTCAGCAAGCGATTGAAATCTTCCACCTTCGTTGCGGCCTTTCAGAATGGACTCGACAGCAATCTCGCCGACCCCCTTGATGGCTGCCATTCCGAAGCGGATGGCCAACTTTGGACGGGCGTCCTGGCTCTCCTGCGCCGGGGCCGAACCGCTGGGCGGGGCAGGCGGGACGCCTGCCCTGCTTTGGGCCGGCGCGAAATAGACCTGGCTCTCGTTGACATCGGGCGCGAGCACTTCGATGCCCATCGTGCGCGCCTCGTTGATGTATTGGCTGAGCTTGGCCGTGTCCGCCATGTCGTTCGTCATCATGGCGCAGAAGAACTCGACCGGGTGATTTGCCTTCAGGTAAGCGGTCTGATACGAAACGACGGCGTAAGCGGCGGCGTGCGACTTGTTGAAGCCGTAGCCGGCGAATTTTTCCAACAAATCGAACACCTGGTTTGCCTTGGCCGCAGGGATGCCGTTCACTTTCGCGCAGCCCTTAACGAAGATATCGCGCTGCTTGGCCATTTCCTCGGCCTTCTTTTTGCCCATCGCGCGCCGCAGCAAGTCCGCCCCACCGAGCGTGTAACCCGCCAGCACCTGCGCCGCCTGCATCACCTGCTCCTGGTAAACCATGATGCCGTAGGTCTCGCGGCAGATCGGTTCGAGCAACGGATGCTCGTATTCAATCTTCACGTCGCCGTGGCGGCGGCTGATGAACTCCGGAATCAACTCCATCGGGCCCGGACGGTACAGGGCAATCAGCGCGGTGATATGCTCGACCGAGCTGATCTGGAACTTGCGGCACAAATCTCGCATTCCGCCCGATTCAAGCTGGAACACCCCCAGCGTGTTCGCCTTGTTCAGCAAATCGTAGGTCTTCGCATCGTCCAGCGGCAGGTGATCGATCGGCACCTCACTGCCGTGCGTCTGCTTGATCATCTCGCACGTGTTGCGAATGACCGTGAGCGTCTTGAGCCCGAGAAAGTCCATCTTCAGCAGGCCCAGGTTCCCGACCGGCCCCATCGCGTACTGCGTGACGATGACGCCGTTTTCGTCCTGCTTGAGGGGCAGCAGGTTTACCAGCGGCTGGTCGCCGATGACCACCCCCGCCGCATGCACCGAGGCGTTGCGGGTCAGGTCTTCGAGAATGAACGCCGTGTCGATCAACTCGCGCGTGACTTCCTCGTTTTCGTAAGCCTGCTTGAGTTCCGGTGATTGTTTGATCGCCTTCTCCAGCGTCATCTTCAAATCAAACGGAATCATCTTCGCCAGCCGGTCGCACTCGCCGTAGCTCAACCCCATCACCCGCCCAACGTCGCGCACGACGGACTTGGCGCCCATGGTGCCGAAGGTGATGATCTGCGCCACGGCATCGCGCCCGTATTTCTCGCGGACATACTCGATGACATCTGCGCGGCGGTCGTCCGCAAAGTCGATGTCGATGTCCGGCGGGTTAACGCGTTCCGGATTCAGAAAGCGCTCGAACAGCAAGCCGTGGCGAATCGGGTCCACGTTGGAAATCTCCAGCAGATACGTGACGATCGACCCGGCGGCTGACCCACGCGCCACGCAGGCAATGCCTTTCTGGTGGCCGTAGCGAATGAAATCGCCAACGATCAGGAAATAGCTCAAGAACCCCGTCTTCTCGATCACCTTCAGCTCGAGTTGGAGGCGGTCAATCACCGCTTTGACGGCGGCTGCGACGGCAGGTTCGGCAGCGCATTGCGCCACATAAGTCGGCAACCGCCCCGGGTCGCCGACGCCTTCGATGACGAACTCATGACCCTCGGCCCGCGCCTGGATGCCGTAGCGCTTGCCCAGCCCCTCGGCCAGCAGATGCCGCAAATAACCTTCCCGTGTGAAGTGCTCGGGCGGATGGAACACCGGATAATGCAATTTCGTGAACTCGATCTCCAGGTTGCATTTCTCGGCCACCTCCAGCGTGTTCTGCACGGCCTCCGGGACCTCGGCGAACCGGGCGCTCATCTCCTCTGCCGACCGCAGGTAAAACTGCTGTTCGGCGTACTTCATCCGCTTCGTATCGGCCAATTGCGTCTGTGTGCCGATGCAGATCAGGCAATCGTGGGCGTGCGAGTGGCTCTTCTCGATATAATGCACGTCGTTCGTCGCCACAAGTTTCAGGCCGAACTCCTTCGCCCACGGAATCAGGTGCCGATTGATCTTGGCCTGCTCGGGCAAGTCGTGATCTTGCAGTTCGAGATAAAAGTTTTCCGCGCCGAGCGTCTGTTTGAACCAGTCAATGGCCTCGCGCGCCCGGGGCAACTGGTCCCTTTGAATCGACTCCGGAATCTCGCTCGCCAGGCAGCCGGAGAGCGCGATGATGCCTTCCTTGTGCGCCGCCAGCAGTTCCTTGTCGATGCGCGGTTTGTAGTAATAGCCCTCCAGATGCGCCTTGGTGGTGAGCTGGATGAGGTTCTTATAGCCGACTTCATCCCGGGCCAGCAGAACGAGGTGATGATAGACATCCCGACCGCCGCTGCTGGCCTTCTTCTCGAACCGGTTGCCGGGCGCGACATAGACTTCGCAGCCAATGATTGGCTTGAGGCCCTTCTGGCTCGCGGCCTCGTAAAAATCAACCGCACCATAGAGCACTCCGTGGTCCGTGATCGCCAGCGCGGGGAACCGCAACTCATGAGCTTTGTCCATCAACCGGTCCAGCCGGCAGGCCCCATCGAGCAGGGAATACTCGGTGTGCAAATGAAGATGAACAAATTCCGCATGTGACATGGCCCTACTCTACGGCAGTTCAACCGGCACCCGCAAGATGCGAACGTGTGTGCGGCGAATGTGCCAGGGTGGTTTCAAGAAATCGTAGCCGCCGACGGCAGTCGGCGCTAACAC
>JBAXTC010000178.1:0-11678 GCA_037130375.1 Verrucomicrobiota bacterium
TACCGCAATTAATTTTCCAGACCTCTGCGCTTCAAGGCTGTGAACGGTTACCGATAATATTCACAAATGTTAGAGATCATAAGCCACTTTCCAACAGTTTCTTTCGGCCCCGCTTGCCGTGCCTGGCATTGCTGGGTGCAAGCGCCTTGGAACCATTTCATTCTCGTAATGGACTGGCCGTGCTTTCAATTACACATCAAAGTCCTCAATGTGTCCAAAGCGTTGTCATTTGTCGGACCGACCGTTTCAGACCCTTTCAGGTCAATCACCGTCTCTCTCGTCCCGTCGCTACACGCGCTTGCTCTCGGGTCGGCCCTGGTTCGGGCGTCACGAAGCGGGCGACCATCTTCTCCAGAGCGTCCAACCATAGTGGGTGCTCGTTTAGGCAAGGAATCAGCGCAAAGTCCCTTCCGCCCGCCTCCCGGAAGGTGTCGCGTCCGCGCAGCCCAATTTCCTCGAGTGTTTCGAGGCAATCGGAAACAAAGGCGGGGCAGATGACCAGCAGCTTTTTGACCCCGGCGGAGGCCAGCCGCGGAAGCTCGTAGTCGGTGTAGGGTTTGAGCCAGGGATCACGGCCGAGACGGGACTGAAAGGAGATCGAGTATTTGGCTTTCGGCACGTTGGCCTTTTGGACGAAGGCGGCAACCGTCTTGTAACATTGTGCCCGGTAACAGGTATCATGCGCGAGGCTGGCGGTTTCGCAGCAATTGTCGGTTTTCAGACAGTGGCCGCCGGTCGGGTCAGACTTGCGCAGATGACGCTCGGGCAGGCCGTGGAAACTGAAGAGCAAATGATCGTAGCCCTGGTTGAGGAATTCCTGGGCGCTTGCTACCAGGGCGGCGATGTAGTCGCCATCCGCAAAGCACGGCGGTTGGACCTGCAGACGCATTTGCGGTGCGAGCTGCGCGGCGACTTCCTTCACACGCTCGACGGCGGTTTCGAAACTCGACATCGCATAGTGCGGGAACAATGGAATTAACAGGATATCTTCGGCGCCTTTTTGCGCGAGGGCACGGACGGCGGCCGGGATGGACGGGTTTTGATAGCGCATGGCCAGCTCGACCGGCACTCGAACCCGCTGCTGCAGCTTTGCTTGTGCGTTGCGGCTGGTGACCACGAGCGGAGAGCCGGCCGGGGTCCAGATTTTGTGGTAAGCCTCGGCGGATTGTCTGGGGCGGAAAGGCAGGATGGCAAAGTGAACCACGCAGAAACGAACGAACCAGTTCACGTCGAGCACACGGCCGTCCATGAGAAACTCGCGAAGGTAGCTCCGCACATGCGCAACCGACGGAGAATCGGGCGAACCCAGGTTGACCAAAAGAATGCCCTTGCTCACGTTGTCACGCCTTTCTCAACTCTGGGCCTGGCGCCAGCACATAATCCCCGACCCGATCCGCGACTTTACACCCGGAGACGATCGAGTCACTCAAGGAAACGCCGTCGCGGTAGTGGCCGGCGAGAAAGAGGCCGGGGGCGTCATGCTCGATGGCAGTCATCAAGTCGCGGTAGCGGCCGTAGCCGACATTGTACTGTGGAATTGCCTTCGGATAATAGACGCTGTGCTGGAAGGTCGGTTTGCCGCTGACACCCAGCAGCACGCGGAGGTCGGCGCAAGTCAGCGCGAAGAGCTTCTCGGGTGGCAGGGATGCCAGGTCCGGATAGCGCTCGCCGCCGACGTAGCTTGTCAGGGTAAGGTGCCCTGCCGGCGCGCGATTTGGGAACAGCGACGAAGAGAAAATGGTGCCGAGAATCTTAAAACCCTCGACTCTGGGAATCAACATGCCAAACCCGTCGCACGGGTGGGCGACATCCTCGCGGCGGAACCCAAGCACGACGCTGGCCACCGGCGGGTAGCGAATTTCGGCGAAGGTGTTGAAGTGCAAGGGCACCCGAGCCTGAACCTCCAACTCAGCCAGCTTGAAGGCTGTGCCGGCGTAAATGACGGCGTCGTGGGCGGCGCGCGTTTGCCGGCCAGCCTCGCGGAGGTCGAGCATCCAACCCTCGGGCGTTTGGGTGAGTCTGGTTACGGAGGTATTCAGGTGGACGGCCTCACCCAGGCGTTGGCACAAGGTGTCGGGCAGGACTTGCAACCCTCCGTCAAAGGAAAACTTCGGGGCGCGGTCCTTGGCGACTTCCTTCCGCTGCTTGCGTTCGCGAGCGCCAAAGATTTGACCCTTGATGAGCGAGCCGTAACGAGCTTCGAGCTGCCCGAGCTTCGGGAATGCCTGCGGCACGGAAAGCTTGTAGGGATCACCCGCATAGACCCCGGCCACCAACGCGTCAATGGCATGGTCCAGGAATTCCTGTCCCAGGCGGCGCACGACAAATTCGGCAATGCTCTCCTCCTTGCCATCGCGGCGGGCCGGGACAAAAGGCTCGCGCAACACGGCAAGCTTGGCCTTGAGGGTGAAGAGTTTTGTTGTAAAAAAGCCCAGTGGCGAGCCTGGCATGGCGATGGGCCGCTGGTAGCGAATCACATATCGCGCCTCGGCTTTCGGATCGGGATCGAGCCGTCGCGAGGCGAGTTCCGCATCCTGAACCAGTTGGCCGATCCTGGGTGAAGTCTCCAGAATCGTGTTCGGTCCGAACTCAGCCAGGTAGCCGTCTGCACGCAGGGACTGGATGGCGCCACCGACGCGGTCGCCGGCCTCATAGACCATGACCGGGACGCCCTTGCGCTTCAAGTAGAACGCAGCGGTCAGGCCCGTGATGCCACCACCAATGATTGCGACAGATTTCATATTGTCCGAGAAAACCGGTTTTCCTTTCGTGTATCCGCGTAGGCATCAAACCGCATCGCGATGTTGCGAATCAGCAAGCGCCCCAAATCGGTTACGATTAGTCCTTGCGGCGTTTTCACCAGCAAGCCGTCGGCTTGCATGTCGTCCAAAGAACCGAGTTCGCGGGCAAAGTGTTCCTTGAAATCAAGTCCGAGCAGTTTCGACATGGCGGCGTAATCGAGGCCGAGATCGCACATGAGTCGCATGATCGTCGTGCGGCGGGCTATGTCTTCCCTGGTCATGACGTATCCGCGGTGCAGCGGCAGTTTGCCCGCGTCGAGTGCGGCGTAATAGTCTGGCAGCGCCTTATGGTTCTGCCAATAGAAACCGTCGGCTTGCGAGATTGACGACATGCCGAATGCGTAGATATCGGCGCCGCCGCGAGTGCTATAACCCTGGAAATTCCGCTGCAGCGTCTTTTGATGCTGCGCCACCGCCAACTCATCCCCGGCGCGGGCAAAGTGGTCCATGCCGATATACACATAGCCTTCGGAAGTGAGCCGTTCGATAGTCAGTTTAAGCAGCTCCAGCTTGATTTCCGGTGATGGAAGTGATTCGACTTTTAGAATCTTCTGCGCCGGTTTCATCCAGGGAACATGGGCATAGTTGAAGATGGCAAAACGATCTGGCTGAAGCGAAAGGGTCTCTTCGAGTGTCGCCGCAAAAGACTTTGGCGTCTGGTGCGGCAAACCGTAGATCAAGTCGATATTAACGGAGTGAAAACCGACCTCGCGCATCCACTCGACCACTTGTTTGGTCATCTCGAACGGCTGGATGCGATGCACGGCCTTCTGAACCACGGGATCGCCGTCCTGCACTCCCATGGAACCGCGATTGAACCCCACCTCGCGCAAGGCGACGAGATGGTCGCGCGTGAGCCGGCGCGGATCCACTTCCACGCCGGCTTCGATCTCTGGCGCCAGGGTGAAGCGCGAATGAATCAGCTCTCCCAGCCGGCGAATTTCGTCCGGCAGGCTGAACGTGGGTGTGCCGCCGCCGAAGTGGAGCTGAACGACTTTCCGTTTTGGGTTGATCAACTGTTTCATCAAGTCCATCTCCCGTTCGAGATACTTGAGGTACTCGCCGCTCTTCTTCTGATCGGCGGTGATGACAGTGGTGCAGCCGCAAAACCAACAGAGCGAGTAGCAGAAGGGCAGATGGAAATAGAGCGAGAGATCGCCCTCGGCCTGGTTGTTGGCCTGGATTTGCTCGATGAAAACGTCCAGAGAAATCTCGTTGGTGAAATGGGTGGCCGGCGGGTAAGAGGTGTAACGCGGCCCGGGCACGTTGTACTTCTTCACCAGCTCAAGATCAACTTTTAGCATGCTCATTTGAAACTTCTCACGGCGTTAACCAGACTCTCGATATTCTCCAGCTTGGCGGTCGGCGGAACACCGTGACCCAGGTTAAAAATATGTCCGGGTCGGCCGCCCATTTCGCGCAGGATGCGGCGGGTCTCGGTGGCCACGACTTCCGGTGTCGTGCTGAGCAGGAACGGGTCGAGATTGCCCTGCACACCGACGTGTTTCGGCAACTTCGCGCCCACCTCGGCCAACCGCACATTCCAATCAGCGCCCAGAACTTGCGCGCCCGTGTCCACCAGTTCAACCCAATTCCCGTGGGTGCCTTTGGAAAACACGATTACAGGCACCCGTCCTTTGAGCGAGGCGACAATCTGTTTGATCCAACAGGCCGAGGCTGCGGCAAAATTGCTGTCGGACAGAACGCCGCCCAAGCTGTCAAAAATCTGCACGGCATCAGCACCGGCGTCAATTTGCAGTTGCAGGAAGACGCTGACGGCACCCGTCAATTTCTCGAGCAGGCGGCAAAAGAGCGGCGGATCGGAGTAAAAGAGCGCCTTGGCTTTGGTGTATTCTTTGATACCCCCGCCTTCGATCATGAAATTGGCGAGGGTCCACGGCGAGCCGGCAAAGCCGATTAGGGCCGTGCGACCGCCGAGGGCCGATTTGATAAGTGGCAGGGCTTTGGCGACGTACTGAAGCCGCTCGGTCACCGCTGCCACATCCAAACGGTCGATGTCCTCCGCTGATTTGAGCAGGAATTCCATCTCGATGCCCCGCTGGTCGCGAAACTGATAGGGCTGCCCCAAACCCTCGCACACGACGAGGATATCGCTGAACAGGATCGCGGCGTCGAAGTCGAATCGCCGAATAGGCTGGAGGGTCACTTCCGCAGCCAGTTCGGGGGTTTGGACAAGTTGGAGGAACGAATACTGTTGCTTGAGAGCGCGGTATTCGGGCAAGGCGCGCCCAGCCTGGCGCATCAGCCACACGGGTGGATGGTCGGTGGGGCGACAATGGCAGGCATTAAGGAAACGTTGCCGATTGGTCAGGTCAGCGGCCTGGTGATTGGTCAAATCCACAAGTGCGCTGCGTGCATCCGTGGCGGCCGAGCGCTCGCTCGGCTTGGGAACATTCTGTTTGCCCGATTTAATTGTTTTATGCATCAATTGTTGGCCCGAAGGGCTGTTTGCTCGCAATGCAGCAGCCGCCTAAGCGCCTTTGAACTGCCCTATGGTAGCAGAGTCATCCGGCAGATGCCAAGAATGGGAAATGAGAAATATAAGCATCTTGCACCCGGCGGCGAGGCAAGCGCGACGAGGCAAAAAGCTCCTTTTGGAGCGGCATGTTTATAGCCACAGATGCCACCAGGTCCGCCAAGCATCCGGGGTGGGCGTTACTATAAACATGTCGCTCCTAACGGAGCTGGGAACTCGGAGAGTTGGTTCATGGGTTTGGGATTGAACAGGAGGAAACCGAGATAACGGAGATGCAGATCGCCCCGCAATCGATGCTGGGGAAAGTCCTTTTGTTACGGAACCACGAAATCTACCTGAGCGGCGTGACT
The DNA here is from genome assembly GCA_037130375.1 of Verrucomicrobiota bacterium. Taxonomy (GTDB): domain Bacteria; phylum Verrucomicrobiota; class Verrucomicrobiia; order Limisphaerales; family UBA8199; genus JAPLUA01. The sequence goes on from JBAXTC010000178.1 coordinate 5,649, forward strand.
TTGGCCGTCCGATAGTCGCTTGGTGAAACGCCTTGAAAGGCCTTGAACTGGCGCGAAAAATGAAACTGGTCCTGGTAGCCGAGCCGGGCCGCAATTTCCTTCACGTTCAAGGCCGAGCTGCGCAACAACTGGCACGCCCGATGGATGCGCAACAGGTGCAGATAGTCCCTGGGGGAACAACCGGTTTGTTGTTTGAACAGCACGGCGAAATGCGCAGGAGAGAGGTTGGCCAATGCTGACAGCGCGCTGACCCGCAGGGGTTGGTCAAGGTGCTCGCTCATGTAAATAATGCCCTGGGCCACCTTCTGCACGGCGTCCGAAGTGTCTCGGTTCCGTTCGTGGCGGTGTCGGATCATCATGGCCAGGAGGTGCGCCAGCGTGTGCGAGGCATGGAGCAAATCCCGGAACGAAAACCCGTGTTCCAGCGCTTTGACCACCTCATTGAACAGGCGCGCCAACTCGAGATCTTCACCCATCCAAACCAGCGGTGCTTGCGCCGATACCGCTAACTCACTCAGGTATTCGCGAAGATTGGCACCGGCCGCATGAGCCCAATGGATCGTCCATGGGGTTGAAACATGCGCTCCGTAGGTGTGCGCCACGGCGGGGGGCAGAACCAGCAAATCGCCGGCCCGCACTGTGTGAAGGTGTCCGCCGATTTCACACCAGCCACCGCCCTTGACGCAATAGATGAGGATTACATGATCGATGCCCTCGGGTCGGCGCCGAAGATGACCGGCGGCTTTGGGAAAATACCCTGCTCCGGCGGCGATCAAGCCATGCAAGAGCGGCTTCTCGCGCAACGCGGTCTGAATCACCTCTTCCGACAGCATGATTTGGTGCTGCCCCGCGAAGCCGGTGCCTTTTTCGGAGCGATTGTCCACAGCGACAATTAACCAGGTTCCAACAGCGGCTTAAGGTTCTGCCAATGCGCGTTCGAGCCGCTGCCAGAGGTCTTCCGGGTCTTCCAAACCAACCGACATACGAATGAGGTAGCGCGACACGCCGCAAGACTCGGCCCACTCCAGTTCGGTATAGTGCGCCAGAAGGGTGAACGGGCAGGCGAGAGTAAAAACCGTGCCAAGGCTGGGGCCTTTGCAGAAGGCGAGACGATCATAGACACCCGGTGATCTGGTCTCGCCGTTCCTGGGCAGGAAGGTGACCAGGGCACCCCATCCTCCGCCGGGGCGTCGCACCGCTTCGTATGCCTCATTGAATTCCCACTTCGGATACCAGACCCGTTCGACCGCGGGATGCCCCCGCAGACGTTCTGCCAGCAGCAGGCCGTTCTGGTTGTGGCGTCTCATCCGCTCCGGGAAACCGCGGGCCTGGGTATCTAACACCAGAGCGTCCTCACCCCACAATAACTCCTCGTGCTGACTTTGGATGAGGGGCTTGAGTTCGTTGTATAGTGGCGACTTAGGATTGCAGATGAGCGCTCCGCCCATGGCGTCGCCAGTGCCGACAATGAACTTGGTGAGACTGGTGGCGATCAAGTCGGCGTGCCGGCTCAGGTCCACGTTGGCGGGAGTAGCGACCACATCGTCCACCACCAGCGGCACGCGTTGCTCGCGCAGGATGGGACTGATTCGATGCACGTCAGCCGAACCCAGGAGTGGATTGCCGGGGATTTCGCAGAAGCAGGCCGCCAGCGGCTGGTTGCGCAACAAGGCCTGCAACTCGCTCTCGATGCTTCCCAGGTGGTGGAGCAGTATTCCGCCCTGGCCGAGTTTTTGTTGCAGTTTCAGGGTGTCCACGTACGGAAAACCCAATTGCGCCGTGGGCCGGCCAGGAGTCCGCTGGAGGACTGCCTGCAAGGCCGCAAACATGGAGGCCATGCCTGCAGGAGCCAGAAAGACGTCGGTTTCAGCGCAGTCGTAGAAACCAGCGAGTTGCCGGCGCAGAGACTGTCGAACGCTCTGGTCATCTGGCGTGGAAGCACGCCCGGCCAGGCAAGCTTCCGCCTGCCGGGTGGAAACGATCAACCCCGTATGCTGCCAGAACGCGCGCAAGGCCGCCGTCCCTGCGCTGCTGGTCACGACCCCATGAATACCCTCTCGAGCCACGGTTCTCGCCTGCTCGCCGCTCGTGCGCTCAATGAACCTCGCACACATCCCGGCCGCGCGGGCGGACGGAAACGGCAGGCATGGCTGGCCATTTCCAATTCGCTGGGCGAGCTCCTGCACCTGCGTATGAATCAGGAAACGCGGATAGCCGCTGGTGAGCCGGGCCACCACCTCGGGTTTCTTTTCTTCGTAGCCCACCACATCTTCCCAGCGTGGCAGCGCCACCGATACCGCGTGCGGTGAGGGTGGAATCGGCTGGCCAAGCTCCTCGCCTCGCCAGATGGGGTTCTGAAATAAATCGCGTGGGTTCATGAGATGATTAGTCATGCATCGGCGCTTCGAGCAGCCGAGGCTTGCGCTCGTGCAGAGGAAGCCAGATGCGAAAGGTGGTGCCGCGGCCAACCTGGCTCTCGAGTTCGATGCGGCCGCCGTGGGCGCGCACAATGCGTTGCACAATCATAAGGCCCAGGCCGGAGCCTTTCTTTTTGGTAGTGTAGAAAGGTTCAAAGATGCGGTTGATCTGCTCCTGCGGAATGCCGCCTCCCGTGTCCGCGACGCTCACCCAGACGCCGTCGGCGCCTTCGCCCGTTTGCAGGGTGAGAGTGCCGCCCTTGGTCATGGCCTGGAGCGCGTTCTTGATGAGATTCACCAGAACCTGTTGAATTTGCTCCGCGTCGATGGGCGTGGCGGGCAGTTGCCGGGCAAGACGGGTACAGAGGCTCAGGCCGCGATTGTCGAGTTCGGGCTGCAGCAGCTCGATGGTTTTGTGAACGACGTCGTTGAGGCAGGAGGGCTTGAATTGCGGGGCGGTGGGCCGGATGGCCTGCAGGAACTGGGTGATGATGTAGTCGAGGCGGTTTATTTCGCCGCGGGCCACGGCGAGGTATTGTTCGAGCCTGGCGGTAATCTCGAGGGCTTCGCTGTCCGCAGCCGCAGGCTGGGGCCGTGATCGCGAGCGGGGAGCGACGCCACCACGTGCCGGCGTGTCGCCCCGCGCCACCGTGTTGAGCTTCTTGATCTCGCGTTCCATGAGCTGCAAGTGGATATGCAGCGCGTTGAGAGGGTTGCCGATTTCATGCGCGACACTGGCGGCCAGCAGCGTCAGAGCCTGAATCCGCTCGCTTTCGATAGCTTCAATGGTTTGCTGCCGGGCTTCCGTCGCATCGTGGAGGATGAGGGCGACGCCCGCGCTGCCGCTGGCTTCGCCGTCGATGGGCGCGGCGTAGAGCCGCAGAAACCGCGGGCGCGGGTAATGGACCTCGAACTCGTGGCGCACGACGCCCTGTCCGCCGGCGTGATCGAACCGGACAATCTTCTGCCACTCGATGTCCGGGATGAAGTCGGTGATCGGCTGGCCCTCGACATTGGGCTGGAGGCCAAGAAACCGCGTGACGGCCTGGTTGAAGTAGAGAATATGCCCGGCTTCATCGACGACCAACACGCCGTCCTCGATGGTGTTGAAGAGGGTTTCGAGAAAACTGCGCTCTCGCGCCAGGCGCTGGACGACCGTCTGCAGTCCTTCGGTGTCGATGCGCCCGATGCGCCCGAGAACCTTGTCGAGGAAACTGGATTTGCCGGCCATGTCGGTAAACGGTTGCAGGCTTACGAAGTTAGAGCCATTTTTTCTTCTTAAAGTAACAGTACGTGGCAATCGTGGACAAGAACGTGAGCGCGAGGGCGCCGGAATAGCCGTAGCGCCAGTCCAGCTCCGGCATGTTCTTGAAATTCATGCCATACCACGTCCCAACCATCATAAGAGGCGTGGTGATGACAGTAATCATGGTCAGCAGCTTAACGACTTCGCCGGTGCGGTTCGAAGACATGTTCAAATAGACCTGGAGAATGCCCGTGAGCGTGTCGGCGTAGCCCTGTGCCATTTCAGAAATGTGGAATAGCGCGTCGTAAACGTCGCGGTAATACGGCACGAGGTGACCGCGGATAAGTTTGAACTCGCCGCGCGCGAAGCGGGCGAGCACCTCGCGCTGCGGCCCCATAATCTGGCGCAGGTGGAGGACTTCCTTCTTGACCTGGAGAATTTTATTGAGCGTCTGGGTGGTCGGATGCTGCAATGCCTGTTGCTCGATCTCAGCAATTTCGAGAGAGAGTTCGTCAAGCGCAGGCTTATAGCTCTCGACGATCGAATCCAGGAGCGTGTGAGCGACACGGTCTGGAGCGCGAGCGATGATGGTAGCTTTGACGGCGCATTCTTCGGTGACGGTGACACTGCGGAGCGGCCCGTCATGATAAGTGACGAGGAAGTTTTTCCCGAGAAAGAAGTTAAGCTCGCTTGTGGCAAAAACGCCGTCCTTGCGGCTGTAGTCCACCGCGTGGATCACCATGAATAGATACGGAGCAAACCGGTCTCCTTCTCTGGGCGAATACTCCTCCACCTTTGGCAACGGACTGGCCGCGACGCAATCCTCGATCGAGAGCGGGTGGAAATGGAAAACCTCCCCCAGCACATATTTGGTCTCCTGTGGCGTCGGAGATTCCAGATCCACCCAAAGGAAAAGGTTGGTGTCGCTAAGCAGGGTCGGCATCAAGAACATGTCGATGTCCCTGCTGTGCAACCGGCCTTGAGTTGTAAATACGAGCGAACGAATCATACTACGGCCCGTCACGAGGGGGGACGTGGCAGGCGCGAGGGCATCTTACATCGCAAAAGGCAGAAGGCAAGCCTGTTGCAAGGCGGATGCAAAACGGCATGACCGGCGTCGGGGACGAGTTCCGAATCACCCGTCGTCATTGCGGCGTAGCTACGGTCGCTTGCCGTAACGCTTGTCGAAGGCGGCGCGCCCTGCGGCAGATGGCATGGCCTGAGGCGCCATCGGGTTTGGCACAGCGGCGGCAGTCGCCCCGCTCACCGCGGTTACGGCTTTGAACTCGCCCGCGACAACGCTCTGTTCGGTGTCCGGGAGGGCGAGAAAAATCTTGCCGGCGATGGCATTGCTGGTCACCTGGCCCAGTTCGAGTTTCATCGCATACCCGTAACCGAAGGACTTTGTTTGCGCGGCGTATTTCGGATTTGTCTTCCAGCGCTTGACCACTTGCGGCACATCCTTGCCCCTCTTGTCTTGCGAAACGGTCCACACGTGACCCGTGGGGCTTTCCCCTGCATTCAAGTGCAGATAGATCAGGATTTGTCGCTCCGGCGAAGCAGCAGCGCCCTGATACAATGTAAGGAGTTGTGGCGTGCATGTTGCTGCGTCAACAATGAAGTTCGTGCCGGAAATGCTGCCATTAGCCTTCCCTTCCGGAATCTTCGCCTTGTCCACATCCAGCGTCCAAACAGCCGGGAGCAAGGGCAATTCTTTGGGCGGGGGCGGGGGCGCGGGTTCAACCGGGGCGGCATTGGTGTCTGGTTGAGGGACGCTGGCTTGCCTGGCGGCCTCGGCCCGTTTCGCCAGCAACTCTTTAATGGGCTCGTAGGCGAAGTAACCCGCCAGGCCGAGGACAATCACTCCGACGCCGATGCTCACCCACTTCATGGCGCCGCTCTTCTGGCCGGCCTTCGCCTGCTTCAATTTTTCTTGCAGCGTTACCACCTGGGGTGCGACCGCGATCGGGGTGGATGCGCGATGGGCCTGGGACTGGCCGATGGAGAGCCTGGCTTGCGACGGCGAGGCCGAGGCCAGAGCCGCATGAGGCGGACCGGCGGGCTTTTGGGGAACAGCCAATTCCTTTTGGCAAGAGGGACATTGAATCTCGCGACCGCACCACAACTCATCGCACTCGACACTTATCCCGCAATGCGGGCAGGAGAACTTAAAATCGGCCATAGCTATTGTTTATTGATTGCCGGCGCCTGAATCCACCACCAAGTGGAGTCACGACGCTGGCGCAACTTGGGCGATTATACACCACCGCATGAATGCTGCGTCAAGTCGGCAGTCAACGCAGCCGAGAGGGGCCAGGGCGGATTCAAGAAATCGTAGCCGCCGACGGCAGTCGGCGCTAACACTCC
>JBAXTC010000179.1:0-11583 GCA_037130375.1 Verrucomicrobiota bacterium
CAGGCTGGCTCAGTTTTCGTGAGCAAACCCGGCTTGATTTCAGTGAGCGACATCGCCGCATTGTCCGCAGTCGATAAGTCCAGCCCCTCCTGGACATGGCCGGTTGGTTCTTTCTCTGTTTTGTGCCCCCGCCACGTTGCTCGTGCGCTTCCCATCGGCATGAATCTGGCGTGACCACTCAACATTTTCATGGTCGCCAATAAGTCGTTTTGCCCGCGCCATTCTCGCAAACGAGCAAAGTGAACTTCGGATGCAAGTCGAAGTCTTGCTTCGCGAACTTTTTGAAGTTCTCAATGGTGAGGCAGTCAATTCTCATACGCTGTTCCAGTTTTAACTGATTCCATGTGAGTTGGCACGGTGTTTACTTGGACTGGTGAAGTTTGGAGACGAGGGGGCCACGGATCATTGTGATGGAGGGGTTGCGCCGCTACCAGCGGAATGGCATCCTAAGACTCTATGGGATGCCAAAACTTCGTCCTGCGCGCGCGTTGGGTGACCAAACTTTTCTTGAGTGGTTTGGTGTGGGCGCTTTCTTTCGGCCTTCTCGTCTCGACTGGGACATCTGCTCGAGGAGCCGCTGCCGCGGCGGAAACGCTTGCGTTCCCGAACGCCGAAGGCTTTGGACGTTTCGCCTCGGGGGGGCGCGGCGGTGACGTCTATATGGTAACGAATCTGAATGATTCTGGTCCTGGATCGCTTCGGGAGGGGTTTCGTTCGGCCAACGGACCACGGACAGTGGTATTTGGGGTTTCAGGAACCATCCAGTTGAGGAGCAAACTGTTGCTGGACCTATCGAATATCACCATTGCCGGCCAGACTGCACCCGGCGATGGGATAGCGCTTCGGGATTACACCTTCCAGATCAAGCAAGCCACCAACGTAATCGGCATCAACAACCTTTGGCGTCCCGGTCCGATGACCGATTCGGCGAGGCTCCCAATTGCCATAAAGGGGGGCCTGCCCGACATGGCCAAAGGTCACATGGAGGGCAATGACGAATCTCGAGAAATACCTCAACAGCCTTTGCCCGCCTTAACCTGGCGTGAATGCATGAAAGATAAAGCACCAAATCAGGTCTGTTTGCCAACTCGGCAAGCGGGATGCCAGGTCTTGCCGCCTGCCACCATCTGCCCAGAATGAGTGCGAGCGAGCGCCAATTCTCGGTCAACGGCGCAGCGTCATTGAAGGCGCGACGCGGGGCAAGGGTTTTGTTGTTGGCGCTGGCGTTGTGGGGGAACAACCTGCTGCCGGCGCTCGGCGAGGCAGGTCCGCCAGGGGTTGCCCCACTCACGAATGCTGCTGCCGGGCCGGCCATTCGGTTGGACTTTGGCCGCGACCAATCCCCTGGAAATCCAGTGGCTTCGTTCATGTATTTCGTGCCGTTGATTTCGCCCGAACCGGTTTTTTCAATCACCAGCCCTGGCAGCACCCAGGCGGCGCGGATACTCTCGGCTAAACGGAAAAGCACGTCCCATTCGTTCGTCGTGACCTGCGAATTCGAGTTCATCGGCACAGGCTCACAACAGAGCATCCTTGATCTTGCGCCGACCATTCGCCGGCATGAGCGACAGCTCAAGGCGGGCGGTTCGACCGGCCGCCGGCTGAGTTCGATTACGGTCGATGGCTCGGGCAGCGGTGCGGTGGAAATCGAGGGAACCATCAGCAACAATGTGGAAACGGTCAGCGAGGTGCGGTTGCGATTCAACGCTCGCGGCAAAACCAGCCCCGTCTCGATTGCGCTGTGTGAAATCCACTATCACGATGGCGAATTCCGACGGCTCAATGAAATCGTCGCCCGGGTCAATACGCTGACCTTTCGTCGCAAGCCGGGTCCGCCGAAAATGGAAGTGACGGTCGCGTCGGTCAAGAATAAGGGAACGGGAAACGGGCTGTGGCAGAACCTCAAGGGCAGCGTGAAGGGCTTGGCAGTGAACTTGTTAATCGACCCGCTAACGGTCGAGGCTGTCGGCCACCGGGCCATGCTCGATTTCGGCCAGGCGCTGGTTTCGGGAGCAACGACGTTCGTTTTTCCACGAGCCACGAACCTCACATTGAACAACTCACCCGCGCAGTGGCAATGAAGACGTGGCGCGGCAAAGGTGGCAAAGGTCAGCACTCACTTTGGGAGCAGCGTGGGGCAGGTCTCCGACCTGCCCCACACCATGTCCTATTGTGGTCCAAGACCCTGCTGCACGGCGTAAAGATGGGTCATCGTGGCAACGTAGAGAACGCCATTGGCGGCGGCGGCAGTCGAGCTGACAGGATGGCCAAGGTCCAGGGTGCTGAGGACGTTCTTTTCCTTGCGCGCGGCAAAAACGTAAAAACTCCCGCTGCGTGTGCCAAGATAGACTTTGCGGTCGGCGACCAGGGGCGAGGCCCAAACTTCGCCTTTAACTTCGTGCGTCCAACAGGCTTTGCCGGTCTGGGCATCCACACAATGGAACGTGCGCCCACAATCGGCGATGAAGACCAACCCTTGGCAGACCGCGGGCGTGGACAGCACATGTTTCTGCAACGGATACGACCAGACCAGGCCGGTGGCCGTGATGTCGCCGGTTCGGGTGGCGTCGAGGCACTTGAGCCACGCCTCGTTCTTACCCCACCAGATGTCCCCGCCTCCGGCAACGTAGATGCGGTTGTCGTGGAAGACGGGAAAGCCGTAGAAGTTACTCGGGCTTTCACGACGGTTGCTGTTGTATTGGTGAACGTTTGTCTTCGGCGCAGCGGGGTCGAAGTCGAATTGCCAGACTTTCGTGAGGAAGGTGGGGGCGGGGAGTGGCGGAGTGATGGAGTGATGGAGTGATGGAGTATTGGAGTGCTGAGAGGAAAGGGTGTTGGTCAGCACTCCATCATTTCGAGACTCCAATACTCCGGTTCGGAGCGTCTCGAAGGCATACACAAACCCATTGCCCGCGGCGAAGAAGACCAGGGGGCGGCCATTGACTTGGGCCAGCGACGGGGCTGACCAGGTGCTGTGAAAAATGTTTGGAGCGATATGCTCGTTTTCGCGCGCGATCAGGCAGCCGGTGTGTTTGTCCAAGACCACCAGGCTCGGCGCATCCGGTGTGCGAATCCGTTTGTGCGTGTTATCGACCCCGGTGCCGGTATTCAGATAGAGATGATTCCCTTGAATCAAAATGGAGCTGTGGGCAGCGTCGTGGGACCAGATGCCGGCGCCACTGGTGAGGTCGAAGCGCCAGATAATAGCTGCTTCGAGCGGCCCGGCAGAGTCCCCGGTTTCGGTCTTCCCGCGCGTCCCTCGGGCGTCCAGACAGAGCACTTCGCCGCGGTTGCTGACGAGATAAACACGATCACCCTCGACCGTGACGGGAGAGGAGATGCCGCTATTGGGCCAGTCGAAGTAAATGTCCTCGTTGCGTTTGGGCACAACGAGTTGCCAGAGGAAACGGCCCGTCTGTTCGTCGAAGCACATCAGCACCCCGCGGTCGCCCTGGTGCCTGGGGTCGCGCGGATGGCCGTTGTTCGTGCCGATGAACACGCGCCCGCCGGCGACGACCGGCGAGGAATGGGTTTCGGTGCCGAGTTCGGCAGACCACTTGATGTTCCGGCCGGTCTCGGGGTTAAAGGAATCGGGCAGCCCCTTCTCTTCCGAAACCATGTTGCGCGACCAGGCTTGGCCCCATTGCGGCTGGTCGGCCGCGCCGGCAGGCAAGGTCGCAACCCATAAGGCGAGGCCTCCGGGAATCAGCAGGCGAGCGAGGTTTCGTTTCATCGGTTACGACAGCACAGGGAACCGCAAGGAACCGCCGGCACCAAAATCAGCCAGTCATCATTCTTGGAGTCTAACACAAGACAGGCTGATTGCGGGGGTGAAATCCGAAGCCCGAAGAGGGGCGGACTCCGGCTAAGCTGGTATCTTTCGAGGACGTCTTAGCCGTACCACGGACGGGTACGCTTGGAGCCAGGGCTGTTGACGGCGGCGAACACGCGTTTGGCCAGCTTCACATCTTCCTCGATCTGCCAGTCGAACATGCCAACCAGAATGAAATCCGACCCGTTATTGAAGGCGTAAGGGAACGCAGCGCGAGGCTGAATCGCCCCTGCCGCGAGGATCTTGAACGCGATCCAGGGTTTCGTCACCGTCGCCATGAAATCGATCACGGCTTGCGGATCGCTGCACCACGAGTTGTCATGCGCGCCCATGGCGTCCTTCTCGTCGGGTCGAGGGGCGGTGTAGTAGTCGTGGGAATGAAAGGTCTTTTGGTAAAAGTCCACGTCCAACTTCGCCTTCTCGCACTCGACAATGACGCGCAAATCATGGGCGGCGACGCCGGCGACGCGCTTTTTGGATTTGATCAACTGCACCGTCTCGCCGACTTTCTCAAACTTGCCCTGAGCCAGGAGCGATTCACCCGTGTCACCTGTGATATGCACACCTGCCGCCCCTTCATCGATTGCCTTTTGGATTTGCGAGTAGCCGCCATCGGCATCGAGTCGCACCTGGGCAATCCACTTCATCTTGCCGCCGCCTTTCCAGTGGTTGAAGATGGCCGAATTGTCCTGCATGACCCAGGTGTTAATGGCTGTGATGCCCTGGCTTTCGCCCAACTCGATGGTTTCCCGGATTTTGGCGTCCGTATTGTAGTGTCGCATGAGCGCGGACACGTAGGCCAGGTCGCGGGAATGTGACCAGCCGCCGATGAGATTTCCGCCCATCATCAGGCGGCTGAACTCCTGGCCTCCCATCTTGCCCATCGGCATCACCTCGCGGGGCGAGGCTGTCGAGTCTTTGGCCAGCCCGGGCGGCTGGGGAGTCGGAGTGGTTTGCGCTCGAAGGGCCAGAGGAACAGCGGCCGATGCGAACAGGGATGATTTCACGAAGCCGCGACGAGATATTTGCCGTGCCATATTGGGAGAGTCAATCAAAGCCGCTGGTGCCTGTCAAGCCTGTGTTCAGAAGAAAGAATTGCCCCGAGGCTGGCTTTCCCGGCAAAATGCGCGAGTTTACGAGCATGAGCATAGCTACCTTAACCCGCTCCGATGCGCCGTCCGCCGCGGCGGCCCCCGGCGCGGATTTCTCGCGCCCGGTTGTCCGGCCCAAGGCAAACGTTCTCAAGCTCATGGGTGAGGTGCTCCACCATGGTGGTCCGGGCTACCTCCAGTTCGCCATCACCAACATTTGCAACGCCAAATGCGACTTCTGCGGCTTTGCCGTGGACCGGTTCGATCCCAAAAAGCGCCGGAGTGTCACGTTGCCGGAGGCGCGCGACGTGATCGACATTTGTGTGAAAAACCACATTGGCTACCTCTTGTTCGTCGGCGGCGAACCCCTGGTGCATAAAGATTTGCGCGCCATGACGCGCTACGCCGCCGAGCGGGGCATTCACCCGATGATCTGCACCAACGGCTCGCTTTGGACCGAGCAGAACATGCGGGATCTGGCCGGCGACGGCCTCTCGAGCGTGATCATGTCGATTGATGCGCATGACGTGGCGAAGCACGAGAAGAATCGCGGGCTGCCGGAGGTGTGCCGCAAGATCAAACGCGCGAACGAGGTTTTCCAGGAACTTGGCGTGCAAACGACCGCCAGCGTCACGGCCAGCCGATTGATCGATGATTACGAGAAGCTGCCGGCCTTTCTGTCCGAACTCGGTTTCAAGAGCTGCACCTTCAGCTACCCGCTCAGCAGCCTGGCATCGAGCTACTTGAGCTTCAGCGACTCGACCCTGGTCAGCTACCAGACCGACGAGCTGATCCAGGTTTTCGAGAAGATCAAGCAGATGAAACAGCGCAGCGGGTTTCCGGTGGTCAATCCGGTGGAATCGCTCACCGAGATGCAGCGTCATCTGCGCAAAGAGCCGGAGAAGTTCGGCTGCCTGGGCGGGCACAAGTATTTCTACCTCGACTGGCATTTGAATCTTTATCGGTGCCACTTCTGGGAGACCCCGATGTGCAATATTTACGATTTTGACACATCGAAGCTGATTCGGGACGGCTGCACCCGCTGCATGATCGACTGCTACCGCGACCCGAGCGTGCTCCAGTTCGTCGCCATCAGCGCCAGCGATGCCTGGAACAACCTCAGGCAAGGCAAGGTCCTGGCCGCCGCCAGGAACATCTTTGACTCCCGAAATCTCACTTCGATCAAAGCGGTTTGGGATGACCGCAAATGGATTGGCGGGGTTTAGCGCGGGTAGCGGCTTGTCGAGTCCGGCAGGGCTGAGGCCAAACCCGTCGTGGTCAGGGGGCGGGAAGGCGATAGAGGCGATCTAAACCACTGCCTCTCGCCGGTACCCATCCCCGAGTGCCGAGTTCTCCTGTCTCAACGTGGCCTTTGTCCATACGCGTCCATCAGTGGCAAAGAAATGCCTCCCAAAATTCCGCTTGCCAGGCATCAAGATTTCTGACTCACTCGCCCATCTTGGGAAAGACCAAACGGGAAATCACAAGCGCAGATAGAAACAACACTAATCATATCCATGCTTATGTACAAGCATTACATTGATCTTCTTAGTGGCTACACTCTTGCCTGAAAAGCATCCATATCATGTTGTCCGTGAACTGTTGTCCGTGAACTTGACTGTAACACCCGATGTAGTACAAATGCAGTTCCACCTCGCTATCGACTTTGGTGGGGGTCGCCTCGCAAAGTCCCATTCCGCCAAGGGCACATCAGCGCCTTGAGCGACTTGATCCAGCCACCGGCGAGCGGGCGCGCGCTGATCTTCTGGCATCAGGTCGATGATCTTCCGCGACAAGAGACTTCCACGGCTACGCTGCGCGAACATCGCGCCACTGGTGTCCTGGACCGGGGCTGGCCAGTATGGGTCATCCGCAGCAAGCGAAGCTCCAACGCGCCGTCCCGACGCTGCCGCAGCTCCTGGCGGGGGTGCCAGACGCGCTCGCGGATGTAGGTGGCCACCTCACGGGCGAAGAGCAGCCGCACCTTCCATGGTTTCTCGGGCTGGCTGATGCCGAAGGCATCTTTGAAGAACGCGGGGGCGGAGAAGCCAGCCGGGCATTTCGCCACCACCACCCCTCAAGCTCCCGTCCAAGAAATGGCGCGACCTGATCCTCTGCGTTTGGCATGTTGACCCTTTACACTGTCCCGTTTGCCAGAACCCGATGCGGATCCTTGCCGTCATTGACGACCCGCGCGTGACCGAGAAGATCCTTCGCCACCTCGGTGCCTGGCACGACCCGCCGGCCAGACCGCCTCCACAGGGCGTGCGCGGTCCCTACACCTACGAGCCCTGCCTGGACGCCGACCCCATGCCTGATTACGAAAACGTGCTGACGGATTGAAAGCCCCTTCCGCCGGATGGGGTGATGGGGACGAATCGCATGGGGACGTGCGCTTCCATGCCGGTGCTGGTTGCGGCAGTGGCCCGACGGCTTGGCTATCCGGTCAACCTGGCCGGGGCAAAGTACCACCTCTACGTCCGTTACGAGGAACCCAACAGCAAGCATTTCAACGTCGAGCCGACAGTGACCGAAGCATTCCTGACGCCCGATGACGAGGAGTACAAGAGCGGGCAGTTCAAAACCACTGCGGAGGAAATCAAGGGCTATACCTGGCTGCAGCCGCTGAGCAACAAACAGTTGCTTGCCCACTTCCTGAACACGCGCGCCATCTGCCTCGGAGACGCGAAGCGCTACGACGAGGCCAAACAGATGTTCCTGCTCTCCGCCAGCTTTTGGCAGGAGACCCCGCAGCGCAAAAAATCAACCAGTTATTATCTGCAGGCTATCAACGACGCGCCGACGGGCGACCGGTGGGAATCGCTGTGGGAAGAAGTCGAAAAACTCGACGTGCCGAATGGCCCGCGCTCGGCCTACTTCGATAACCGCAAAGCCCAGGTGCATTATTTCATGAACGATAATAGCGACTGGCCCGCCATCGAGAGGGCCGCGAAAGACCTGAAGCAGGAACTGGCTGAGTACAGGTGGCAGCTTTCGGTCGGCGACCCGGCCATGGCCCAGTACCGGCAGCACATCCTGGCGCTCAACTTGAAATCAGGCAAAATCCGGTTGCCGGCCGAAGTTCTGCCGCCGCCCTTGAATCGGAACTCCATTCCGCCTGATTATTTCGCATGCGCCGCGCAGGCGGAGTCGAGCGACCCGGACGTCATCATCGCCGCGCTTTGGGGCCACTACAAGGAGGAGACCCTCGGCTGGATGGAACAGGCAGCGCTGTTGCCGAGTTGGTGAGGCGAGCCGTAGCCCCGCGTACTGACCAAGTATGCGGCGTTTGTGGTGTTCGGTTCTCGGTTTGTCGAGTCGGCTTTGGGGCGGTTCTGTCCCGATTTTCTGGGTCTGATGTTTTGTGTTTTTCCTGTTTGACAATTACGGACGAAATCCCGTACAGAACGGACGGTTGAGGATATTATGAAAATGCTACGCATAACCTTCTTCGCAGCCGCCGCGTTGATCTGCTCCACACAAGCGTACGCCGTGATGTACCTGGCACGGCCGTACGAGCCGAACATGGCGCGCTGGCGCACGCGCGACCCAATCGGCGAGCGAGGATTTCAGGTACTCCACCTCGCGGGCGCCGCTGGACAGACGCTGGCAGCGGGCCAAAGCCCCGACAGCGAGGTGCTCTCCGGCCCAAACGTCTACGCCTTCGTCCTGAATTCACCAGTGAACCTGGTAGACGCCCTTGGGTTGTGCCCGTGCAAGTGCAAAAGCGTAAAGGGCGGGCCTTTCGAAGATAGGATAACGCACGTCAGCACCGGCCCAAACGGTCTCTCCGTCGGGGTGAACGTGCCTTGGAAAGTCACGGTTGACGGCGACATTACCAAGTGTCGCTGCAAGTATCTGGATAACGGCAACGTTTGGGCGCAAATTCATTTCCACGGCGGTCCGACCCTGGAACAGAACAAACCTTTTCCGAACGTCGTGACAGATCCGATCCCATGCACGTACAGCAACGACCGTCCCGGAGTGGATCTTGGGGTGCCAGCGAGCAGCTCGTTGTCGTACGTAATACGGTACCAATTGAGCGTCACTTTGACATGTCAGGACGAGGTAGGTTCGGGAAGCGCCGCCGATACCGTGAACATAAACGCACTGTTCATGGGGGGAAATCTGACATGGCCTTAGCATGGGTAAGTTCGCCTAGCGGCGCTGGTGGTGCGGCCAGGCTGTGGAAGACCATCAGTGCCTGTCTCGTGCTCGCAGCCGCAGTTGGATGCCGTGCGCAGCCGGCGGAGGAGCCGGCTTCGGTGGAGGATCCTCGTCCCCAGAGCCAACTTCTCAACAATCAGCGGCTTGGGCCCACGCAAAACGCCACAAGCCAACTGCCGTCTGGCGCTCTGTTGACGAACCTCCTGGCAATTTGGCGCTCACCAACTTCGACTCCCGAGGAACGGGCGGAAGCTTTGACGAAACACCTCCCTCGCGGTGCAAGCGTTGAGTCTGCCAAAGCACTCCTTGGCGATGACGGCCGACTGGTCCATTACTTTGGTCCATCCATGGAATTCGCGGCTGGCACGAACGGGGAAATCACTGGCAGGACGACGGGCGGCCATGATTATTGGCAATTGGAGTACGGAACTCCAACCGCCAACATTGGACTGCGCTTCTACTTTGAACGTAGCGGCCCGAACCCCGGCCTTAAATTCGATCGCGCATACCCCATGCGAATCACCAAAGCCGGCGGGCCGAAGAAATGAGGTGTCGCCCGCCCGGGCCTCTTTGGTTTTCGGTTCCCCGGTAAGCCGTTGGTCAATTCTTTCCTGGTATTCTGACTCCGATTTGTCTGCTTTTCCTGTTTGACAATTATGCACGAAACCCTGTAAAAGCGCGGACGGTTGAGGATATTATGAAAATGCTACGCATAACCTTCTTCGCAGCCGCCGCTCTGATCTGCTCCACGCAGGCGTACGCCGTGATGTACCTGACCCGGCCTTACGAGCCGAACACGGCGCGCTGGCTCACGCGCGACCCTATCGGGGAACAGGGTTCTATCCTGCTGCACGAGCCGGCCTATTACGAGGCCCAGGGTGCAGGTGGCGGCCCCGAGATTGATCTGAGAGCTTTGCAACGAAGCGCGATCGGGCGAGCATCATTGGGCGACGAAGCCGGGCTCTATGTGTTCAACCGGAATGACGGCGTCAACTTTGTTGATCCGCTTGGATTGATGCGAATCCAGGACTTGATCGCGAAATTCCAAGCTCGCAAGCAGGCAGACGCCAACATCCCCTGTTGTTGCGTATCGCCGAAAATCTCCGGCAGCATCGCTGGCTACAGCCAAGGCGGGGCAAGCGTGCTGGCCTACTACTCGAAGGAATTCACGGATGTCTTCTTTTTCGACCGCTGCATCTTCCAGTCTGAGATTTACTGGTGGGATTGCTACAGCGCTTCGGATGAAGGAGGTTGGAGTTGGAACTGGGCGGACTACGGCTGGTCAGGGCCCGGCTCGTACAACTACCAGAAAATCGCTTACCCGAACTCGTGGTCGTTGCGGGACCCATATCACCTCGCCATGCTTTCCGTGTATGTCTGGGATGAATGCGTGAATGGGAAGCAATCCACCCAGTGGAAGGCGTCCAATGGGCTGCAGTGGACCTGGGATAAGAGCGCGAAGCAATGGACCGGACCCGCCCAGGTCCAGAAATAGTTGGAATGAGCACCCTCGGACGGAGGGCGGAACAGCTTTTCGACTTCCTCGCGATTTGTGCAGTATTTCTCGTGGTGGGGGTCGGAGCATGGGCGGCATTGCTGTATGTCCGGCACGAACGAGCAGCAGGCAGCGCGTCCAACCAATTGCGTAGAATTGATGAAGAGGCGCGGAAGGCCGGGTGGACCAAGGGGAGTAATGGGGCGTGCAGTATTGCGGCGGACGGCAAAACGAACACCCCTGACCCACGAAACCAATCCGGTGCAACCAACAACTGATCACTGTCCACCAAATAGTTCTGTACCCTGGCCTCACCCGCGCAGCGCCCAGTACCTGCGGGCGCCCAAAAACCAATTTCCTATCAGTAGTTCCTCTTGGCTGGCTGTTGCACGGCTCACCACGTAACGAAGTGGGAATACCGTCAGACGAACAGCCTCGCAGAGCTGAATCAACTGGCCGACGAGGGATGGACAGTCGTCAATTTCGCCATACCCGGGGGCGGCCCTTATGAATATCTCCTGAAACGAGCGAAGCCATGACCGCCCAGGTTTCTAACGAGCGCAGTGGAGTGGACGCTGGGGGAGCGTTCCTGTATGCATTGCTGTGCTCTTGGCCCAGCGCCACTCACCGCGAGCTCTAGCCACGGCGAGAACCGTATTTGAGATTATCAAAACGCTATACCTAATTCCCCTTACACTGGCGCTGCTCGGATGCAGCAGCACCACACCGCGGACCGCTACGTTGACGGCTGATCAAGCTGGAATTCTGGCACAGCGGTTTGCGAACGAGAAGGCGCAAGCGCTGTTCAACTGCCAGCCATTTCGCACCGGCCCACCGGCGCATTTCGTCCAGGGGCATTGGGCCTGGCATGATCTTCGAGGTCAAGGAACCGGCGACATCGAGGCCTCCGTTGAGTTTGCAGTCGACGGTGCAAAGCCCGACGTGTCGAGGTAGGGACACGGGTCGCCCCGTGCCCCCCTCACAGATCCCGGCGTGCA
>JBAXTC010000018.1:0-26212 GCA_037130375.1 Verrucomicrobiota bacterium
TGCGCGCGATCGTGTCTCATTGGGGAAGCGCAGATCGGCCGTGCTGAAGGACCA
This sequence comes from Verrucomicrobiota bacterium, assembly GCA_037130375.1. Taxonomy (GTDB): domain Bacteria; phylum Verrucomicrobiota; class Verrucomicrobiia; order Limisphaerales; family UBA8199; genus JAPLUA01. The sequence goes on from JBAXTC010000018.1 coordinate 55, forward strand.
TTTTGGCCCACAAATCAGCCTGATTTCCTATCCTTCACTCAAACGAGCCAATGAACAATCACCAGGAAACTCCGGAAGAGCCCACTTCGATGGGCCGGTGGGGTAGTGGCAGACCGTCACAATCAGTCCAAAGCGGTCAGCAAGCTTTTCCTGGAGCGCGCATTTCCAGAGCCGATATCGGGCACCGTTGCTGCCGCCACTATCCGCAAGGATCAGCAACTCGGAGGCCTGCTCGTAACGACGTCTCCCCTCCCGGCGCCGCCACTCCACGATGGCGTCGACCGCAAAGTCTGAGGTGTCATGCGACGTGCCAATCAAAACCGAGCCGCGATTGGCCAGCACATCATAAAGGCCGTGGGGAATGGCCATGCCCTTGGCCTGCGAGCGAAAATCGTGGTCGTGACTGGAATTGCCTCGCGGCTCCAGACCTGGCCGGCATTCTTGAAAGGTTCCACCATTTCCTTCTTCTTGGTGTCCACACTGATGATGGGCAGCCCTTGGCGGGTGAACTCTTGGCGCTGGACCTGCAGGTAACGGAACTGACGATCCCGTTCCGGGCTTTGATGGCCGGAGAGACTCTTGCGATTGGTGTGCAAGGCGTAGTTCATCTCATCGAGCAAACGCCGAACGGTGTTGGGACAGACCGAGATACCCAGGCGTGGCAATTGGTTGCTGATCTGCTCCAGGCGCAGGCTTGTCCAGAGGCCCCGGCGTGCCATCGGGTCGCCCGCCGTCTCATCGTGGAGCAACTGGCGCAGTTGGCTCAGGATTTCAGGGGTTTATTTCGGCCCGCGGTCGTCCGCCACCGGCTCGACGCACCCGTTCTTGGAGCACTTGGCCGCTCAAGAGCTCCAGTCGTCCCCGTGCGACGGTGTCGGCGTCCAACCCAAAGAGCTTGGCCATCCGCTGATCGCCGCCATGGCCCCACTCCAAGCTTTCCAGCCCGGTGTAGAGTCGGCGTTGCTGTTCGTCCAGCAGACTATAGAAAAGCACCATCGCCGCCTGTAAATCGTCCTCGGGACCTTGCTGGGCCTGGCGAGCGGCCCACTGCTCCTGGTGCCGCCCGCGCTCGATGGCGCAATAAAGAAAGCGCCCCCCCAGAACTCGTCGATAAATCCGTTCTCGCTCTACCAACTGGCGCAAGGCGTCCTTGGCGGCCACACGAACCACCGTCTCCAGTTCATCGGTGAAATAACCCGCCGGGGATTTGGTCACCAGTGCGGCGGTCGTGTCCAGGAGAGTGCCCTGGCGGGAAAAGTGAATATCACGGTAAGACCACAACCCCAACTCATCGTAATGTGCGAGCGGGTCCAGAGTATAATAGGCACCGCGATGGGAGTAGCTGGTGCGATAGGGCAAGGTGGACAATTTGCGAAAGACGGTGACGCCGACCGCTGTGCCCAGAGCGGTCTTGAGTTCCGACAGGGTGGCCACGGTGTTGTGCCGGAGGAACGCCTCGATGCGTTCGGCAGTAAAGCGGTTTGATTTCATAATGTTAGAATAACGCCTTCACCGGGCCTGTCGAGCGTTATTATAACATTATGGATTGTTGGCGTATGCGGTGAAAGGTATGATTCACAGTCTCTGTTTTCAGGCCAACGCGAGATATGCCGGACCTTTGCATCTCCCCAAACGAATCCGCGTCGGTGCGTGGATTGCGCCTGATATTCGGAAGTTATTTATGCATGGACGCTAAGGGATGGGTCGCCCTTGGTAATACCCGACACCCCCCCCGTACGGGGGGATGTGCAGAAACTTCAGAGTTCGTATATTCCACACAAAGTATTAATATAACCGTTAAACCTTTAACCACTGATATAATGATCACAACGAGAACCAAATGTTTGAATTCAACAATGTTCCAAGATCTGCGCGCGGCGCCCGGTTTGGTGACACGCTTTCAGGGCTGCTTTTGGCCTTTTAATATCCTGTTTGCCGGCTTTATCGCTTTGGGCTTTGCGCTCGCTACGCAAGCCCAACCTGTTATCACGCCCCAACCAGGATATACTATTCTTTGGGATGGTAACGATGGCGTTTTCTTCGGCTCCACCACGCCGGATAATGTTGCCTTGGCCAGGCACGGAGGCCAAGCGTTTGGCAGCGGCCAGCTTTTTCCCGAGGGCGTGGGTCAAGCCATCGACAACGTGATTGACGGATTCTCTGACAATGCCCATAGCTGGATCTCTGGCTCCGAAATGGTGCCTACCAACGTCGATCTCTCAGCGGGGCCTTTCATCGGGGTCCGGTTCACCAGCACCATTGCAATTAGCTCGATTGCTTGGGGGCGGGATAACAGCATAGCGGCACAAGTCAATGGGTATCCCGACCGGTGGCAGACGGTCTACACGCTCCAAGTGACGACCGTGGCAAATCCCGATGCGGGCACGATCGAGACAGGCGATCCGGCAACGGGCTGGGTGACCCTTGGCACGGTTACGACTGGCAATGCGCAAGCGAGCGCCACGTTTCGTCCCTGGATGCGACACAAGTACGATGTTGCCCAACGGGGTAACCCAATTCAGGCCACGGGCCTGCGGATTAAAGTGGCCTGGGCTGCCACCGACATCTGCGAGATTGAGGTTAACCCAATTCCGTTCTTGCCGCTGGTCATAACAAGCTCCGCTCCCTACATCATCCACTGGGATGGTAACGATGGCCAATTCACCGGTCTCAATGTGCCGGATAATGTTGCCTTGGCCACGAATGGAGGCCAAGCTTTTGGCAGCGGCCAGCTTTTTCCCGAGGGCGTGGGTCAAGCCATCGACAACGTGATTGACGGATTCTATGGCAATAACCATAGCTGGATCTCTGGCTTTGAAGAGGTGCCTGCAAACGTCGATGTCTCAGCGGGGCCTTTCGTCGGGGTCCGGTTCACGAACACCATTGCGATGCGTTCTATTGCTTGGGGGCGGCATAACGCTGGGGATCCGGTCGTCACCGACCGGTGGGCGGGGACCTACACGCTCCAAGTGACGAGCGTGGGAAATCCCGATGCGGGCACGACCGAGACGGGAGATCCAGCGACGGGCTGGGTGACCCTTGGCACGGTTAAATATGAGGGACAGAGTTCAGCGTTTCGTCCTTGGGTGCGACACCGTTACGATGTGACCCAGGGGGGTAATCCAATTCAGGCCACGGGCCTACGGATTAAAGTCTCCGACGGTAGCACCGACATTGACGAGATTGAGGTTAACGCACCTGTTCCGGTTCAGCCGGCAACGCTGTCCATCACGCGTCAGGCCAACGCGGTAGTGATTTCCTGGACCAGCACCGGCACACTACAGGTCGCCGATGAAGTAACGGGACCGTATATTGACGTAGTAGGTGCAACGAATCCAATGACATTTTCGACAACAACCGACAACCGGAAATACTTTCGCGTCAGGCAATAAACATTTGCGGCAGATATGAGAAAACAATGACGGCGGCTCAAATTTGGGATAACTGCGCGTAGTCAATTCTCTGGCCCGGGCCAGCCGGGCCAGAATTTATTGCGTCGTGCCCGTTCTCCTCACGAGGTGAAATGTTAGATTGGGGCCTTCCGATCTGTCAGTGTCGGGGAACAGGAATTCCGAAAGCCAGACGCGTGGTCGTTGCATTCGAACACTATTGAGGATTAAAGAGCAATGAAGATAGAACATATTTATCGAATCAAACAAGAATCAACTCGTTCCCGGAGTGATTTCTCGCAACGGGCATTCACCTTAATCGAATTGCTCGTGGTGATTGCCATCATCGCCATTCTGGCCGCGATGCTTTTGCCAGCGCTGTCCAAGGCCAAGGAAAAAGCCAAACAAACCGCCTGCTTGAATAATCTCAAACAGATCGGCCTGGGCCTGCGCATGTACATTGATGACGCCCGAGACTGGTTGCCGACGCCTCTGAACTATGGGGTCGTGCCAGGCGATTATCAGAGTTTGCTAAACAGCTACGGATGGACTGTGAGGCTTGGCGGGATACCTTCCCTGCCGAACTTGAAGAATTACCGCATCTTTTACTGTCCCAGCGATATGGTTAATCTCCCTCCCCCGACCAATTCTGTGAGTGCGATTACTTCCTATCGCTATCGCTGGGGTGTTTGGTCGGAATCATCTATTAACTCGGGATTAAAACTAAGTGCTTTTGTGAAGCCTTCAGCCCAGGTCGTTTACCACGAAAATTTAGATCTCCATTACAAGAAGCTGAAGGACGAATACCCGGTCGTTCAACCCACACTGCTGGCGGTCGCTGCCGACTTTCACGTGCAAAAGTGGCCCGTCAAATTATTTCACGATGGGGTTTACGATCCGAACTGGTTCTACTATCCACCTCCGATTCCGGGCGGCAATGATGTGAGAAAATACTGGGACATTGAGTAGCAATCCGACGAAATCGAATGCTCGGCGTAATCTTCATCCGATGACAAGAAATCTCATTATGGGTTCGCTTGCGGTTCTGGCGATTGCGGGCTGTCTCTTTTCCCTGCTGCATAAGCCCAAGGAAAAAGGCGAGCAGCTCGCCACGGACACCAGTGAGGCGCTGGGGCAGAGGGCAGCGGAGGAAGTGGCGCAACTCTTGGGCAACAAGGGGCAGATCGCCGTGGTTAGTCTTGAAATCGCACCCGGCCAGAACCCGGCCTTCGCCGCGCAAATGAAGGTCTTCAATCAGACCCTCAAAAACCATGGAGTCAAGATCGCCGCGGTCAAAGCCATGCCGGGCGGGATGAATATGTTGATGCTGGGCCAACGATTGTCGCCAAAGGACTATGGCGAACTGCTCGAGCAAGCTCCCGGGGCTGATGCCATTGTGTCGTTTGTCGGGCCGCCCAATCTGAGCCTTGACGATTTGCAAAAACTCCAGGGCCATTGTCCTCCGCTGATCGTGGTGGGCCCGTTCGGCGTTATGAAGGGAGCGGCGTTGCCGGCCATGGTCGAGGCGAAAGCGGTCGCATTGGCATTCGTACCGCGAACCTCTTCGGAGATTGAAAACGAGAAACAGCAGCGCAAACTGTTTGACCGCTACTACAGAATCCTGCGTGCGCCCTAACGAGGTCGAGCCAGCGCGGGGGGCGTACTCCCAGTTCCAATTCGGCGACGCTTGGATGATGTGTCTTTTCGGTTCATCCGACCGGGGGTTTGTGGCGGAATTGCGGAGGCCAAGAACGATAGCACAATGACTTGTGGTCACTGTTGGATACCTCCAGGACGTGAGTAAAAAGTTTGGGATGACTGGGGAAGAAATGGAAGCGGAAGCGAGTAATGTCTACGCTGCGGAATGAAAATATTCCCGTCGGTACAGGCTCTGGGATTCTTTGATGTGGAACTGCGTATGCACTGGCTGGAGGTCAAGGGCAACCCGTTAAGCCGGTTGGAGGGGATGCTCGACTGGGAGGGTTTCCGTACACAACTTCGAAAAGCAGTTTCCGGAGGTTCCCTTGACCTTCAACAGTAAGTTGCTATGAAAACACCTGTGGACTCCGAGAACCAACTCAACTAAACTGCCACCATACGCACCGCCTCTCCAAGGTGTCCATCAGGACAGGTTACCCCCAGTCAGCTACTCCGCCGACATTTTCTGCGACGAGGCGGAGGTATTCTGCCAGGGGCGCTACTTGACGGAGGGCGACCTTGGTAATCCCCCCCGTACGGGGGGGTGTGCCGAAACTTCACAGTTCATTACATTCATAGAAAATGATACTGTCCTCTATGCGGGCCGCCAGACGACGCTGGCCAAGGTTGCTGGTGTGGTGCGTGCGTAAACGGTTACAGCAGGAGCTCGGACAGGGTCGCCAAGGTTGACAAAATGCCTACCAAGTGGAACGTTTCGCACTGGTGGGGCGGCACAAGAATGTTCGCCGCCCGAAACTCGCCAGAGGACTTTGTTAAGATGAGACCGGCCCTGCGGGGTCAGACACACGGTAATGATGGCAATGTTAGAAACCAATCCATTAAGATCATGCCACTCAACTGGGTTCGTCCATCTGTAGTGGCTGGTATCATCTGGTTTTCCTTCTTAACCGCAAGGGGGGATATCATTCTCTCGGGAAGCATCCAATGGGATGGTAATGTGGCGCACTATCTGGATGGGCCGGCGCCTTTTTACGCCGAGGGGAGCCTGGCTCGGCGCCTCGGGGTAAAAGCCATCGCCAAGGATGTGCTTCCAGGATTTCCAGCGCATACCATCGGCCACCTGAATGACGGGGTTTATGGTAATGGCAACTCTTGGATCGGGAATAGCGTTGATTCTTGGGCTGGGCTGGATCTGGGCTCCCACACCCGCCTGACTGCTTTTGCTTTTGGTCGCGATAACACTTCGGGCGGACTCACCGAGCGGACCTCGGGTAGCTACCAAATCCAATACACACGGTCCGTTCCAGTAGGTACGGGGAGCAGTTGGACGAACATCGGCACCATCGTCTATACAAACTCAACCTCATCATCTTCGCGTCGTCATCAGTTCACTTTGATCCCGCCAGTGGAAGCCACGGGATTCCGCATCATCGCTCCATCGGGAGCCTGCATCGACGAAATTGAGTTGTACGATACAGTGCCTGCTGTCCTTGGCTCTCCTTGGCTGACCAGTGGGCGCTTTGGGCAGGCGCTATCCACGGGAATCCGTGCGCCTCATTGGGGCGAAGTTCGCTTGGATTCAAGCTATCAGCAGCGTCCGTTGACGGTGGAGGCCTGGGTCAAGTTGAATTCGGCGGTGGACAACAATATTATTGTGGCCGCCGGCTTCAAGCAATTTGCCGGTTGTTGGATGCTGGCCAGCGACATTAACACCGGAAACTGTTGTGCCTATTTGCCAGGTAGTTTGCCCGCGATGGTCAATACCGGTCAGAATATTGTCGATGGTCAGTGGCACTATGTGGCGATGGTGCTCGAAACGGCGCGGTTGCGACTATATGTCGATGGAGTGCAAATGGCCGATGCAGCGCTGTCGCCCGGTTCCTTGCCCGCCTCTGGCTCATCGCCAGCGAACCACCCCGGCGGACTCTACATCGGCGCTTATCCGCCCGATCATCAAGGGTGCGACGGCTTGGTGGATGAAGTTCGCATCTCCAACGCGACTCTGAGCATTAGCGGTGTTCCAACGGCGGCTTTTCAAGCTGGCGTATCGACCATCGGCCTGTGGCACTTTGACCAGTTCACCAATGGTGGGTTCAGTGATGGTTCGACGAAAGCAAACCCAGCCAGGCTCGCTCCGCCCCCGGCAAACCCGCTGCTGAAGCTTTATCGCGGAATTACTTTTGATCGGCTTTACTTTGGGATCCAGGCTCAGGCCATGTTCACCTTGACGGATGTCAATATGGTTAAGTCAATGGGTTTTGATCACATTAAGATACTGGTCGATCCCGCGACTCATAAATCCGGGTCTGGTATCAACCCGGCCACAATGCCGACATTGAAAACGAATGTGGATCTGGCGCTCAGCAGCGGTTTGCCGGTGGTCGTTTGCATCCACCCACAGGCTAATTTCAAAAATGCTGAACTCGGCAATGCCGCGGAATTCAATAATTATCTCGGTTTCATGAACGCGTTTGCCCAGTGGCTCGCGACCAACTATCCCCCCAATCAGATCGCTTTCGAGTTTATGACCGAGCCATTCGGCAACTATGCCGATTGGACAGTGATGCAATATCGGATCTGGGAAGCCGTGCGCATGGCCATGCCAAACCACATGCTGATTCTAAGCGGCGATCAGACCGGGCGTCTTTTTGGCCTGCTTGGTGTTCATCCGGTCAACGATTCCAATGTGTTGTATTGCTTCACAACTTATGATCCGTTCCCTTTCACTTTTCAAGGGGGAAGCCCTTTTGGCGATCCAATCAAGTATCTACAAGATGTTCCCTATCCATCCAACCCTTCGGTTATTAATTCTTCCCTGACGAATATAATTGCCAACGTCCCGGCTGCTTCCAAAGCCGCTGCGCAGCAAAGCCTGTTAAATTATGGGGAACAGTCTTGGGATGCCAATGTTCTCAACGCGCGATTTAAACGGCTGGCGGACTGGAACCGTTTCTTCGGTGGCCAGCTCCAATTATGGTGCGCCGAGTTCGGCTGCTTGGATCCGGGACAGGGTGGTGTCAAAGCCACGGACCGGTATGCCTTCATCTCGGATCTTCGGCAGGCTTTTGAAACAAACGGCATTTGGTGGGCATACTGGTCCTTCAATGAAACATTTACCGTCCTGTTGCCTGCGCGGGTCCCTTTGCATCCCAAGCCCTCGGCGCTCTGGAAAGATCAGCAGATGTTGGATTCACTTGGCATTGCCTGTACAAACTGCCCCGCTGGCTACAGCGTCCAATGGGATGGCAACGATGGTCAATTCTCCGGTGCCAGCGTGCCGGATAATGTCGCCTTGGCCAGAAAAGGAGGCCAAGCTTTTGGCAGCGGCCAGCTTTTTCCCAATGGCGGGCCTCACGATATCGACAACGTGATTGACGGATTCTATGGCAATGGCAGTAGCTGGATCTCTGGCTCCGAAATGGTGCCTACTAACGTCGATGTCTCAGCGGGGCCTTTCGTCGGGGTTCGGTTCACCAACACCATTGCGATTAGTTCTATTGCTTGGGGGCGGGAGAACACGATAACGGCACAGACCGGTGGGTATCCAGACCGGTGGCAGGGGACTTACACGCTCCAAGTGACTACCGTGGTTAAGCCCGATGCGAGCACGACCGAGACGGGCAATCCAACGACGGGCTGGGTGACTCTTGGCACGGTTGCATATTCGGATGCGCAAACGAGCCCCACGTTTCGTCCCTGGATGCGACACCGGTACGATGTGGCCCAAGGGGGTAATCCAATTCAGGCCACGGGCCTGCGGATTAAAGTCTCCTGGGATGCCATCGCCATTGATGAGATTGAGGTTTACGCGCTGGCAACGCTTTTTATCACGGGTCAGGCAATCTCTTGGACCGGCGGCGGCGTACTACGGGCCGCCGATGAGGTGACCGGACCGTGGATTGACGTAGCAGGGGCAACGAATCCAATGACGTTTTCGCCAACACCCGGCAACCGGAAATTCTTTCGCGTAAAGCAATGAACGGCTTCGGAAAATCTTCAGAATCCGACCGGGGTATTTAGCAGAATAGCGGAGGCCAAAACGATAGCACAATGGCTTGTGGCCACTGTCGTCGGTTAGATAGGTCGGCACGTCAATACTGAAAAGCAACGGCAGAAAAACCGTCAACCTCCGAGATATGAAAGTCATAAAAGCACTCGGCTTGCCTACGCCTCGATGCCGGGTCGCGGCGAGACGGATTTCATGAAGATATCGCTGTTCGATTACTATGGCAGTTTCGCTGATCTGAATCGCGCCCGGGCCGAGCTTTACTGCAGTGCCGAGGGACAATTCAACACCGAGATGACGTTGTGCTGCGGCCTGATGCCGGCGCGAATATATGGGATGGGACCAGACGAAAAAGGGCAACCAATGGTATTCGCGATGAAGGCGCAAATCGGCGCGGATCGGGACAGCAAACTGGTTCATACTGTCGTGGTCACCGCCGCCAACGTGGCGGACATCACCAAGACCGCCGAACTCCTGCACGGACAGGAGAAACAAGTCCACGCCGACGCGGCCTATACCGGCGTAGAGAAATGCGCCGAGATTGTGGCATTGGCACGGAGGATAGACTGGCAGATTGCGGGCAAACGCGGGCAGATCAAATCCATGGTTGAAGGAGCAGAGAGAAACCCTCAAGGCCATCGAGAAAGCCAGAGCCTCGGTGAGAGCGTTCGTAGAACACCCCTTCCACATTCTGAAGAATGTATTCCGGCATCGGAAAGTGCGGTATCGAGGACTGGCCAAGAATGGGCATCAACTCTACACCCTCTTTCGACTGGCCAACGCGGTGATCGGAGGACTAACAGCCACGACATGACAAAACCATGAACAACGATGAATCAAATCGGTTGAAGAGGTGAAAAACGGGCAAACCCCGCCATCAAACCAGAACCGCCTCGCCAAGCAGAAGGCGTCCGCGCGGAACAAAGCCCATCGCAAATTCCATTGCCAGTGGCCGATGGCAGGAGCGGGTGACATTCTCGCGTAGTTGCTGCTTGTCCGGCGTGAAGTTGCGGATGCCGCGCCGCCCGCGCGAAATGGTCACATACCATTGTTGCGCGGGCGGCGCGGGCTTGGCGGGCGAATCGGAGAACAAAACATAATCCACCGTCTTGCCTTGCGAACCGTAGGACGTGACTGCGTCGCCGGGAAGAAATTCATGGAAAAATTTGTCCAAGACGCGGCCATCAGTCAGTTCAACTCCGCCATCGACACGGACAGATTTCACAGTGACGAGTTCGCGATTCGTGACGCGCCCGCCTGACGCCAGCTTGCGGTTTGCCTTGAGATGCAGTCGGCCGCCATTTGTGACAGAAAGCTCGCGCGTCTTGCAGACCGTGAGGTGGTCGAGCAATCGGTTTGAGACCGTCACGCATTGTCCGCCGACTTCGACGAGCACTAGGTGGCGCTGGCCGCCAACTGGTTAAAACCCATCTACGAAAACATCCGCACCGGCGTCCTGGCCGGTGGCTATGTGCAAGTGGATGAAACGCCCGTTGATTATTTGGAGCCCGGTTAGCCCTCCAACCGCCTTGACGCTGACAGCTACGGAAACAACCTCACGGTCATTCCCGCACCCGGATGGGCGAGGTGCATCACGGCGGCGCTCCCATGTCCGGCTACATCGCCCGGCAGGTGGTGCAATCGTTCGCCAGTCGGAGCAACCCCCAGGCTCCGGAGCTGACCCCGCGCGAGGCTGAGGTGCTGGCGCTGGTCGGCAAAGGCTACATTAATAAAGAAATTGCGGATCAACTGGGCTTGGGCTTGGAAACCGTTCGATCCTATCTCAAGAGCATCTACGAAAAACTCCATGTCCGCTCGCGTACCGAAGCGGCCATGAAGTTTTTTGGGAGCTAGGCCGCAAGACGAACTGTTCACCCGCACCACGGGCGGGTGCGCGAGGAGCTTGACCGCCCTGTCGCTTCAATGAGCCGTTTAGCCAGCTTCGCGTTATCAGCGATCTGCCAGTCGAACATACCCACCAGAAGAAAATCGGCACCGCCGTTGATGGCGTGAGGGAATGCGGAACGCGGCGGAAGCGCGCCCGCCGCAAGAATCTTAAAGGCAATCCAAGGCTTTTTCACCTTCGCCATGAAATCCACCACGGCCTGAGGGTCGCTGCACCAGGAGTTGTCGTGCTTGCCCACCGGGCCGATTTCGTCCGGCCGCGGTGAGGTGTAGTACTCGTGGGTGTGCAGCGTCTTCTGGTAGAAGTCCACGTCCAGTTTGAGCTTCTCGCATTCCATGATGATCCGCAAATCGTGCGCTGAAACTCCCGCAATGCGTCGCTGCTCCTTGGTCCATTGCACGATCTCCCCGACGCGCTCGAACTGACCTTTGGCCAGGAGCGATTCCGCCTGATCGCCATTGATGTGGATGGCCGTGGCGCCACGATTCACTGCGAGTTGGATGTGGGGGCAACCGTTGGCGTCGCCAGCCCCCACCTGGGCGATCCACATCATCTTCCCACCGTTCTTCCAATGCTCGTGCAGGGCCGAGATGTCGTCCGTGACGAAAGTGTTGATAACATTGATACCGTGGGCCTCGGCGATTTCGAGCGTCTCGCGGATCTTGGCCGGCGTGTTGTAAAACCGCATCAGGGTGGCTACGTAGCCGAGGTCGCGCGAATGCGCGTAGCCGGAGATGAGGTTGCCACCCAGCATCAGGCGGCTGAACTCTTGGCCCCCGATTTTGCCCATCGGTAGCGTGTCTTTGCGCTGCGTGGCCAGCGGTTTGGCGGGTGCTGTTGGTTCAGTTGTTGGCTCAGGATTGGCCGGGGCTTGCGCGCGCAGGCCCAAGGGAATGCCAGCAACGGCGACCAACGAGGTTTTCACGAAACTGCGCCGGCCGATTGCGGTGTGTTTCATCATGAAGAAAGGCTAGCAGGAAGGGCCGGGGCAGCACTACCCCCGAACGGGGGGTATGCACCCCAGCCCTCTCTTCCCATACTACGCTCGAGTATGAGCCACAACGAATCATAATCTAGCACAACAACAAAAAACGTATCTGCACAACTATGAAAAAAATACCATCCCTCCTTCCCAAGAAGGCGCTTACTGCGGCGCACGTAGCAATCGGCATCACGGCAGCGATACTGCTGTTCGGCAGCGCCGCCCAGGCGCAAACCCTGATCGATCCGACCGTGAGCGCGTATTCGTCCCAGAATCCCTATGGCATCGACCGGGCGGCTGTCCACACGGTGGACGGTCACGGCCTCACCGCGGGTCCCTCAGGAATCCTGGGCGAGGCCGATTCCACGCACACCTACGTCTCTGACGGGAACAATTGGACAACTGCCGGGGTGGGCACCGGGCCAGCCAATGACATGGATCCCTATATCACCTATGACCTGGGTGCCGTGTTTGACCTACAAACCACCCGCATTTGGAATTACAACGAGAACGGCGGCATCGGGTTCGGCCCGTCGAGCATCCGCCTGTCAACCTCGGTGGACGGCACGAACTTCACCGTGCTGACCACTCTCAACCCGGTCGAAGCCGGGGGTGGCCCGGCGGAGATCGCGCAGGACTTTGCTACCGCCGCCTCGGGGATTCGCTATGTGCAGATGCAGATCCTTACGAATTACGACGGGGTAATCTACTGGAGTTCCATCACGGGTACGAACGTCAACGGCCCGGATCCCCGCAACCTGACCGGACTCTCCGAAGTGCGGTTTGTGGTGGCGGGCGCAGTTCCGCAGACGCCGGTGGTCACGACCCAACCGGTCGGCTGGACGAACTTGCCCGGCAACACGGCCATCTTCACGGCTGCCGCCTCCGACGCCGGCTTTCCACCGTTGACCTACCGCTGGCAGAAGAACGGCACCAACCTGATTGATGGCGGTAACATCTCTGGCGCCGCTACGACCGACCTGACGGTGGCCAATGTCACTGGGGCTGACACTGGGAAGTACAGTGTGATCGTGAGCAACGCCGTCGATCATGTTTCCAGTGCGCCAGCCTATCTCACGGTGGTTTTGCCACCCGGACTCAGCCTCAGATCAAGGAATGGGGGTACGCTCATCACGCCAAGCATCAGCGCGTTCTCTTCGGAGTATAACTCGCCACCCTATCAGCGGCTGGCCACCAATCTTGTGAACGGCGCCGGCATGTCCGGCCCGGGTTACTACACCGACACCCACGACAATGGGCCGGATGACGTTTGGCATCACGCATCTGGCGACGACCTTCCTTTCGTCACGTTCGATCTTGGAGGCAATAAAAACTTGCTCATCACGCGCATCTGGAACCTGAACCAGCCTGGGTACTCAATAGGCGGGGCCAAGAACGTGCGCATCTCCGTGTCGGCTGACAGCATAAACTATACGGTTCTGGGCACCAATACGCTAAACCAGGCAGGTGGTACACCGGCCGAACCGGCGCAGGATTTCTCCACGCCAGCTTCCGCCATCCGGTATGTGAAACTCGAACCGCTCGACGGTTACGGCGCGGGATGGAATGGCCTTTCGGCCGTGCGGTTTGTGGTGGCCGGCCCGCAGCAGCCAGTCCTTCTCGACACCGTTCTTCAGGGAATTCCGGGATTACACTACCTGATTGAGTCGGTTGATGTGTTGGGTGACCCGAACGCTTGGCAGGTGCTTAATATTCCAGCTCTGGCGGTTTCGCCCTACCACCTGCCGGTCCTGGATGGGGCAGCGCCGACCAATCAGCCGCAACGGTTCTATCGCGCGGTGATCTTGTGGCCATAGATGGGCGAATGAGTCCCCGCTGATATTCTCGGGTGGAAGGTGTCCGCGCCTGAGCGGGCGCCTTCCGTTCCGAGAGTGGGGCGACTGCCGTCGGCCGCTAGGCGCAGCTAGCGGCGACAGAAAAACGTGATTTAGGAAGAGCATTATGCAGATGAAGAAACAGATCAAGAAACAGATCAAGAAACAGGTGAAGAAACGACACGCAGGATTCACACTGATCGAACTGCTGGTGGTGATTGCCATCATCGCCATTCTGGCGGCGCTGCTTCTACCGGCGCTGGCCCGAGCCAAGGCCAAGGCATGGACGACCAACTGTGTGAACCAGCAGAAGCAGTTGGCGTTGGCGTGGAATATGTATGCCGATGACTTCCAGGAAAGGATATGTTATGCTGGCACGGACAATGCATTTGGTCCTCTTGATCTTCCTTTTCGTTGGACCACGCCGCCCAAAATGCCGGCTCCCACTCCCGGAATCTCGCCTGAGGGTTACCAAGAGATGTGTGTCCGCGCGGGCTACCAACAGGGCGCGCTCTATCCATACGCCCCGAACACGAGCCTGATCCACTGCCCGGCCGACACCCGTAATAAGCTTAAGGGTCCCCAATTCTCTTTTGGCAGCGTGTCCATGGTGGGCACGCTGAATGGCGAGAAGCTCATCTATCAGGGCCAAATGTGGTTCCAATTCTCCAAACGCACGGAATTGTCGCATCCGAGCGAGCGGTATGTCATTGTGGAAGAGAACGATCCCCGGGGCGAAAGCGTCGGGTCATGGGTCTTCCATCAGGGTACTCCGCCGGATTATGCCGGGGCTCAAGTGGTGGATTCGCCGGCCGCTTTTCACGGCGGCAACAGCAGCACCTTTAGTTGGGCCGATGGCCATGCCACATGGCGCAAGTGGATGGATCCCGCCGTGCTCGCTGATGCGCTGAGCATGGACCCGAACAAGTACGCGGCTGGCTCCACCCTCGCGCGGGGACCTCGCGATGTGTATTTCCTCGCCAACGGATACGCCACGATAGCGAACCCATAGACCGCGCGGGCCTCCGTGGCCCGGTGTGAACAGGATGATCAAGGCATGCAACATCCAGAACATCGCCGTCAACCTGGCGAAGATCCAGGGCAAGCTCTATCTCTTCCTCCACCTTGAATACACCGGCAAGGACTTCGAGGTCAGGTGTCCAATGGCAGCGGAGCCGTTTGCACCGGCACCGGGCGGATGCGGGCAAGCTGCCGTATCGGCTCTCGGGCACCGGGACGGCCCAGTTCGAGTTCGACTGCCCCGGAGCCCAGGCGAGACATCCGGCTCGGTTGCGGATTCATACCAGCGACCAGTCGGAGGTGGCACCGACGGTGGCGCCGACGGTGGTGCAAATCGCCTTAGATGGCCCGAGGCTGCAGCAGACGCTGCCCAAAGGTCTGGGCATCCAACGGACCGACCCGGCGCACCGGGCGTATCCGGCCACGGTCGAGTTCGACCTGGCGGGCTCGGAGTTGCGCAAGAAAAGCAATACGCTGACCGTAAAGCATCGCCGGGGACGGTTGGTTCGCTTGGGATGCCCTGGAGTTGGTAAGCAAACCACGAAACTAGTTATCTCCAGGAGTTTAAGTTACTGACTCAACAATGAGAGAATGACAATGACAATGACAATGACAAGCAAGCTAAGAAAAACGCTGGGGGTATGGATTCCTGCCATCACCCTGTTCCACAGCATGACCTTCGGTGTTGAGGAGGCGAAGGCCGCATCTGCCTGCGATTCGATTTCCCTCTCGGGTGCGGATTGGCGGATTCACGACGACCCTCTGAGCCAGGGGGTTGGGCAGCAATATTTCGATGCGGACCTGACGGGGGCGGGCTGGATTGCGGCGCAGGTGCCGGGCAACATCCAGGCGGATGTGGAAGCGGCGCATCTGGTGGGGCCATTGTGGTATGGGGCGGTCAACACCAATCTGTATGAAGTTGCCCGCAAGGACTGGTGGTACCGGAAGGATTTCGTAACGCCAGCGACGTATGCGGGGAGGCGCATTACGCTCGACTTCGAGGGCGTGGATGAGCATTGCAGGGTCTGGCTCAACGGCACCTTGGTCGGGGAGAACGGCGGGATGTTCCGACGATTCTGGTTTGATGTGTCAGGGGTGGCGTTGCCTGGCCAGACCAACCACCTGGCAGTGCAGATTGATCGTATGCCGGAGCAACTGGTGCCAATGCTCATCGGTTCAGATGGCCCATTCAACGGTCCTGTTTTTGGGCTGGCGGATCGCACACGGAAGGTCTTGAAGGACTTGAAAGCTCACGGCGACTTGGGTTTTGATTGGTCGGCCAACGTGTGGACGTTGGGCATCTGGAAGGATGTGCGCATAACGGCCACCGGGCCAGCGCGGATCGACTGGATGCGCGTGGAAAGCACACTTGCCAGTAATTACACTCACGCGACCGTCCACGCGACTCTGGAGGTTGACAGCCTTTCCAATCTTCCGGTTGTGGCTGAGTTTTGCATTACGGGCTCTGGCCAACGCACTACCAAGCGGGTAGATGCGACCCTCAGCAAAGGTCTGAACCTGATCAAAGCGGAGCTGTCGCTGGACCGCCCCGCGCTTTGGTGGCCGAACGGTCAAGGCGAACAGCCGCTTTACACGATCGAAGCCGAAATCAAGCTGGCTGGCGGCGGCTCGGTCAGCGATGCCCATTCGACGCGTTTTGGCATCCGCGAATTGCGGTGGGGGCTCACGGAGGCTGCGGTTGGTTCGAATCCAGAGGACATCCTGGATTTCACCGGCCGGTCGCCGCAGTGCAATGTGCTGCAGTTGCGTTGGTTGCCCAAGCAGGGTGTGCCGGCCAACTTCACCAATTGCTATCAACTGTTCGTCAACGGTCGTGCGGTGAGAACCGTGGGTTCGGCTCCCATTCTGCCGTATCTTCTTCCGGGATGCGGTAGTGCGCACGGGCTGCAATTGCTGCATTTCGCCAAGAACGCCGGAATGAACTTCTTGCGTTTGAACGGTGGTGGGGGAGGGCCTCTTTTTGACGAGGCTTGGTATGATCTGGCCGATGAACTGGGGGTTATGATCTCGTACGAGTATCCGGTTGCCAATACCATCTTTGATTCCGACCCCACAGTTTTTTCCGATCCCACAGCTTTGACGAATCTCGAGGCGACCTGCCGGAGCACGCTCAAGCAATCCAGGAACCATCCTTCAATTGTGGAATACGTGGGCGGGAGCGAGATGGGAGAAGTGGGGAAGGACTGGAATGCGCTGGTCAAGTCTCCTGCGCAACAACTGATGCGGAAAATCGCGGTGGAAGAAAGCGACCGGCTGTTCCGGGTCACCGACCCGGAACTCGGCAGCAAGCATGGCCCGTGGGTTTTTAATATTCTTCGGGCGCCCTATTCCTATGGTTATTACAATGGGAACGAATCTGACACCATGCGCTATTCAGAATTCGGCACCGCCTCGCCCGCCAATCTGGAAGTGTGGCATCGCGAAATTCCGCTTGCGTCGCAGTGGCCTCTCGATAGCGTTGCCGACCCAATCCTGATTTATCACAATGCGAGCAAGTCCGCGTTTACGGATATTGACTGGCTGTACAAACCCTGGATTAGCGATGCCTTCGGCCCTCTTGAAAACCTGCGCGATCTGGTGGCGGCTGGGCAGTATTACGGCGCCGAGGGGCTCCGCTCCATTTACGACGCGCTGCGCCGCAAAGGCAAGCGCATTGGCGGCATAAGCAACCATACCTTCAGTGAGCCGTGGCCCAATGCTGCGGGGAGCTACATGATCGACTACGACGGTCGTCCGCTGATGAACTATGACTTCCTTAAGCAGGCGCTGGCGCCGATCAGTCTTTCGCTCCAGTTTGAGTCCTGCCTGTATACGCCGGCGACGGGCATTCAAGCAGAACTGTTCCTGGTCAGCGATGCGCCCGCCGCCGTCACCGGCTTGCGCTGGCACTGGCTTGCTCGCGATCAAAACGGCAACGTCTTTACTCACGGCAGCGGCACTGCGGGGATCCAGCCGATCGAAGTGAAATCCCTGACGCCGCTCGCACTGCAGCCTGTCGGCGACGCAGCCAAAGGGCTGGTCTTCGTTGAAATGCGCCTTGAGGACCACAGTGGGAAACTGCTCACGGAACGGGTCCAGATTTTTGGACCGGCGATTGGCCGGTTTGCCGGTTTGCTGAAAAACGAGGCCAAACTGGTCCATGCCCCGCTGGAACTTCCCGACGGCCCGGACAACCTGGCCTACGTTGGCAATGGTGCCAAGCCGGCCACGGCATCCTCGAGCCGGCTTGAACCAAATCACCAGCCTCGTGGCCTCAACGATGGAAAATACGGCAATGGCAACAGTTGGATCGGCACTGAGCCGCGTTCGTCATTTCAGATCGACCTCGGGAAGCCGGCGCTGTTGGGCCGGTTCAAGCTGGGCAGAGACCGCACCGCAGCGTTGAGCGACCGGGCGGCTGATTATCTGAAGATTGAAACCTCGGTTGACGGTCGGCAGTGGGATCCCGTGTTCGAACAAGCCGGGTTAAGTTTGCTAAAGGGCTTCGGTCCCGAGAAAACATTGGTGGTGCAGGTTATTCCGGTGCGCGCGCAATTTGTTAAAGTCATGGTTGAGCCGTCGAAATCCGCTCCCGCATCCCTGCTCGCCTGCGTTGATGAATTCGAAGTCTATGCTCCGGCTAACACACCGCCCGTCGCGCTGCCGTGCGTTGCGTTCGAGAGCAGTGGTTGGGCTGATCCCGCTCATGCCGTCCGCCGCACTTCCTTGACGGTCGTCGCTGCGCCGCCGCGTTTCGAAGGCGATCAGGAAGTCTGTGCTCTGACGGTAAAGAACACTGGACCAATGACAGCCTTGTTCTGCGAACCGCATCCGCTGCTGGTGTATCGCACTGACTTGTTCATCGACAACAATAACTGTTTTATCCCGCCAGGCGAGAGCCGGGTAATTACCATCCGCGCCTCCAGCCGCGCGAAGTGCGGCCTGTCCCTGGCCCAGACCGGGTGGACGCTTTCCACTTGGAATGCGGACGATGTGACGGTAAGCCCGAGCGCCGAGATCCCTTTGTCTGTTGGACGTTGGGACAAGATGTGCCGCGAGTTTCTGGGCTATTTCGATGTGAATCAGGTCACCAACGGCGCGGGCACCGTTTGCACTGGCAATCGGCCGGATGCGGGCACGCTGCCGTACCGGCTGTCCGGAACCGGCACGGTCCGGTTTGAGTTCGAATGCACTAGGGCGCAGGCGGGGCGGGCGGCCCGCCTGCGCATTCATTCCGCCGACCAGGCGGAATCGGCGCCGACAGTGGTGCAAATCACGATCAACGGCCGTGAGCTGGAGAAACCCTTGCCCAAAGGATTGGGGATCCAGCGTACCGACCCGGCGCACCGTGCGTTTCCCGCCACGGTCGAGTTCGATCTGGCAGGCTCGGACCTGCGTGAGGGGAAGCAAACCAACACCCTTACGGTCCGCGTCACAGGCGATGGCTGGTTCACCTGGGACGCCTTGGACCTGATGCTTGTGCCGAATTAATTGAAAACAAATCGAATGAATAACATTTCTACTCCTCGCTCTCAAGGCAGCATGCTTTACTTGCTGTTCTGTTGCTTCGCATCGGCACTTGGAGGCCTCTTGTTCGGTTATGACCTCTTCGTCATTTCCGGCACCAAGGACCTGATCGTACAGCGGTTCCAACTCTCTTCCGTGATGGAAGGCTGGTTTGTGAGCAGCGCGATGGTCGGCTGCATGATCGGCTGCCTGGCCGCCGGCAGCTCAAGCGACCGGTTTGGACGCAAGAAGATCCTGCTGCTGTCCTCGGGCTTCCTCCTGCTTTGTTCTGTCGGTTGCGGCCTGGCGTGGTCCACTTCTTCGCTGATCTTTTTCCGTTGGATCGGTGGCGTGGGCGTTGGCATCGCCTCGATGGTTTGCCCACTGTATATTTCCGAGATTTCGCCTCCGCGCCTCCGCGGACGCATGGTGACCCTGTTCCAGCTTGCGATCTGTGTGGGAATCGTTGCCGCGCTCATGATCAATACGGGACTTCTCTCCTGGCACGACCGCATCCAGGGCACCGCCAGCGGCGGCTTGGCCGGCTACCTGGTGGAGCGTGAGCCATGGCGTGGCATGTTGCTCATGGAAACACTTCCGGCGGTGTTTTTCTTCGTGATGTGCGTGCTCATCCCCGAGAGCCCCCGATGGCTGGCCAAGAACCGGCGCGATGACGAGGCGCTCGCCATTTTGGAGAGGGTCAACGGCGCCAAAACCGCCGCGGCCGAACTGGCCGATATCGGCGCCACTGTCGCCCATGAAGGCGGTTCGCTCGCAGAGTTGTGGCGGCCCGGTGTGCGCCGGGCGCTGCTCATGGCCTTATTCCTGGCGTTCACCTCCGAGTTCAGTGGCATTACAACCATCTGGAATTTCGGGCCGGAGATTATTCGCGGACGAGGCATTCAGCTTACGAACGAACTAAGCGGCATGGTTGTGATCGCTTCCTCGCTGACCGTCTTTACCATGCTGGCGGTTTGGCTCATGGACCATGCCGGCCGTCGGCGGCTCCTGTTCTGGGGCAACCTCGGCTGCCTGCTCTCGTTGGTTTTCCTGGGGCGGCTCCTTGGCCGAGAGGATGCCTCCAGCGCGATGAAGGTCGCGGCGGCCGCATGTTTCGTCGCTTGTTTCGCCTTTTCCATGGGACCGATCAAATGGGTGTTCATGTCGGAAGTCTTTCCCACCCGGATCCGGGGCCGGGCGATGGCCATCAGCTCACTGGCGGTCTGGCTGGCTGGTGCCCTTGTCAACCAGATCTTTCCTATCATCCGTGACAGTTGGGGCAAGAACATGACATTTTTTATCTTTGCGGCCATTCTCATTCCCCAGTTCTTTTTCGTCTGGAAAATCATGCCTGAAACCAAAGGGCGCAGCTTGGAGGAGATCGAGCGGTCCTTCCAAGGCGCAGAAGGTGGCAAACCCGGAGTTCAGCCAATCGGGACCAAGATGCGTCGGCGGACGGAAACCGAGGCGATAGCCCACAGGTAAGGCAAGAGAACATGGAAGAATTCAAATTTGGCGCTCACCAGTTCCTTTGGAAGAGCCACTGGACAGACGGCGATCTGGGCATTCTGGACACCGCGCGTGGGTTGGGGTGTACGCTCTTCGAGGTGTCCGTGGGCGATGATGTGCGGTTCGACCGTGCGCGCCTGCGTCGGCACGCGGAGGCCTTGGGTGTCGAGTTGACCGTTGGTCCGGGCAACGTTTGGCCGAAAAACTGCAACATTTCCGACGACGAACTCTTGAACCGCCAACTGGGCCTGGCCTGGCACAAGAAGTCCATCGCGTGGGCGGCAGATATCGGGGCCGTCGCGTATTGCGGAGCTACCTATAGCCATCCCGGCCATCTGTGTCAGCGCCGTCCGCCTCAAGATGAGCTGGCGCGCACCGCCGAAAACCTCCACGAACTTGCCGAACACGCCGATGGCCTGGGTGTGCGGCTGGTAATTGAGCCTATGAGCCGGTTTCGGCTGCATCTGATCAATACAGCGGAACAAGCGGTGAACCTGGTGCGCATGTCCGATCATCGCAATCTCCGGGTCAATCTGGATACCTATCACATGATCACCGAAGAGCGCGATTATGCCGCAGCAATTCGCCACACGGCCCCCGTGTTGTGGGGGGTCCACGCATGCGAAAACGATCGCGGAGTGCCCGGGGGTGGACTCGTGCCTTGGGCGGCCGTGTTTGGGGCGCTGGCGGACGTGGAAGGGTGTGTGCGTCTGATGCTGGAGACTTACAACACAGGCCCGAGTGGGCTCGGTTATTCCAGGGGAATCTTCCGGAATCTCTGCCCTGAGCCTGAACAGTTTATTCGAGCGGGATTCGGTTTCCTCCAGGAATGTATCGCCCAGGCCAGGAAATCGCCTGGAGTGTGTTCCAAGGTTTTGCCGAGTCCCACCGTTGTTTAAACACCTCTATCGCCACAAAAAGAATGAAAACAAACCAACCAGTTAACCGCCTCATTGGAGACATGCCCAAGGTCGGCATTCGCCCTGCCATAGATGGACGCCGCAAGGGCGTCCGTGAGTCACTCGAAAGGACCACGCTGGCAATGGCCAAATCGGTTTCCAAGCTTATTGAATCGAGTCTCCGGCACTCCAACGGCCTCCCGGTTCAGTGTGTCATCGCTGATACCTGCATCGGCGGAGCCGCTGAGGCGGCTGCGGCTGCGGAAAAATTCCGTAAGGAAGGCGTGGGCGTGTCGTTGACCGTGAGCCCTTGCTGGTGTTATGGCGCCGAGACGATGGACTCGGAACCGGCGATCCCTAAAGCCGTTTGGGGCTTTAATGGCACAGAGCGCCCTGGTGCGGTTTACCTGGCGGCTGTGAGCGCTGCCCACACTCAGAAAGGTCTGCCCGCATTCACCATCTACGGACGCGACGTGCAGGACATCGGAGATACGCACATCCCAGCGGATGTCCGTGAGAAGATTTTGGGGTTTGTTAAAGCCGGCTTGGCGGTTGCCACCATGCGTGGCAAGTCCTATCTGTCCATTGGCGGGGTTTCAATGGGCATTGCTGGCTCGATGGTGAACCAGGACCTGTTTGAAGACTTTTTGGGCATGCGCGTTGAATGCGTGGATATGACTGAATTGGTCCGTCGCATCGAAGAGAAGATTTACGACGAGCAGGAGTTTCAGCGGGCTTTTGGCTGGGTGCGGGCGCATTGTCCGGAAGGCAGGGACTATAACTCCAAGCCCCGGACTAAGGAGCGGAGGGAATGGGAATGGGAGTTTTCGGTGAAATGCGCGATGATTGTACGCGATCTGATGGTCGGCAACCGGCGTCTGGCGAAATCGGGTTTTGGGGAAGAAGCGCTCGGACACAACGCTCTGGTTGCGGGATTTCAGGGCCAACGGCAATGGACCGACCACTACCCGAATGGCGATTTCCTGGAAGCGATTCTTAATTCATCGTTCGATTGGAATGGCATCCGCGAGCCATATCTGGTGGCAACCGAGAACGATTCGCTGAACGGCGCCTGCATGTTGCTGGGACACCTGCTCACCGATACGGCGCAGATCTTCGCCGATGTGCGAACCTACTGGGGGCCAGAAGCGGTGCAACGGGTGACCGGCCAAAACCTCACTGGTGCTGCGGCCGGTGGCCTGCTGCACCTCATCAACTCCGGTGCGGCGACCCTTGATGCCTGTGGCAAGCAGATGAAGGAAGGCCAGCCCGCGATGAAACCGTTCTGGGAGATCGCGCCTAAGGAAGCACAGGCATGTCTGGAAGCCACCACATGGCCGCCCGCGGTTTATGAGTATTTTCGTGGCGGGGGCTTTTCCAGTTGCTACGGCACGCGCGCTAACATGCCGGCGACTATGTTTCGACTGAACCTCGTCAAGGGTCTTGGGCCTGCTCTGCAAATTGCCGAAGGACAGATTGTAGATTTGCCAAAGGAGATTTATTGCGTCCTGGAGAAGCGCACTAACCCAACCTGGCCGACGCATTGGTTTGCGCCGAACTTAGCCGGCACTGGACCATTCCGGGACGTTTATTCAGTAATGAATGCGTGGGGGGCGAACCACGCGGTGATTAGTTACGGCCACACCGGCGCCGAGCTCATCACACTGGCATCAATGTTACGGATACCCGTTTACATGCATAACGTCGCCTCCGAGCGTGTTTTCCGGCCCTCCGCCTGGGCTCCTTTCGGCACGTCGGACCTGGAAGGCGCCGACTTTCGTGCTTGCTCAAGTTTCGGGCCGCTGTACCAGAAAGTCTGATTCTGACCAAGTAGAATGAAATCCTTGGACGACCTTGCCATTACTGATGACGGCTCGCTGGCCGGCGGTTTGGCCTCGGTGGTCCAAGCGGAAGACCGTTGCCATGTAAACCCAGTGCCAGCGCTCGGGTTTCTTGTCCTGTAGAAGCAGTTCTTTATTCTGGCCCCAATCATCGCGTTCGCGGATGTTCCAGGCATCGATTTCAATGACCAGAGTGAAGGGCTGAGGGTCCGTCCAGAGGCGAGCTTCCCAGATGAACCGGGTGTTGCCGCTATCTGCGCAACATTTGACTTGTGTCAAAGCGCCCCGCTCGCCATCCGTCTATCGTGGCATTGTCATGCGGCAGAAAACAGTCACTTTAGACGTTAGAGAAGATATTCGAAACGGCCGGGAGCCGTTCTCGAAAATCATGCAGGCCGTCGCCCGGTTGCAGGAGGACGAACAACTCCTGTTGCTCGCACCTTTCAAACCGGCTCCCCTGTTCGCCATGCTGGCGCAACAGGGCTTTTCGCACCATGCCAAGCCCACCGCCGCCGGCGATTGGGAAGTTCTGTTCACCCGCGCCTCGGCCAAGCCCGCTAAAGCGGAAACTGCTGCTGCGTCCTCCCAATCGGCGCAGAGAGCGGAGTCCGCTCCTTGCACTGGCACACCGGTCGTTGAAGTCGATGCGCGAGGACTTGAGCCACCCCAGCCACTGATCAAAATTCTGGAAGCGCTGGTCACCCTGCCCGAAGGCGCGCGACTAAGGGCGCGGACGGACCGCCGGCCCATTCATCTTTGCGACCAACTCAAGGAACGCGGGTTTATTGGTGAAAGCGAAGAGCAACAGGATGGGAGCTTTGTCACTCAAATATGCCGGCAGCAACGATGAACCCGCAAAGCAACTTGGGCGCGAACGCGCCCTCCGTAACCCTCCCACTCCGGTTCATGGTCACCGGCCTGCTGTCGCTGGTCACGGGTGTCCTTTGGCTTGTGTTGCGGCCGGATATTCTGGCGACGTATCATTACAACCAATTCGTCATTGCCCTCACGCACCTGTTTGTCCTCGGCTGGCTTTGCACCATCGTCATGGGTGCCATGTATCAACTTGTGCCGGTCGCTTTGGAGACGAAGCTCTACAGCGAGAGGCTTGCGGCCTGGCAATTTGGTTTTCACGTCGTCGGCTTCATCGGAATGGTCTGGATGTTCTGGATTTGGGATATGAAACACGTGGGGCATTTCGGCTCAATTCTGGCCGCAGGAGCAGCCCTGTTCGTCTATAACATCGCCCGGACCCTGCTGCGCGTGCCGCGCTGGACGCTCATCGCGACCGCGGTTGCTTCCGCCCTCGCCTGGCTGTCGCTTACCGTGCTGGCGGGGTTAACCATTGCCGCCGGCAAGTGTACCTACGAGGCAGCCGATACGCTGGCGCCGGCCAACCCGCTGGCGGCGATGCTGCGCGGACTCAAGGCGGCGGCGACGTTTGCAGCTCACTTCGACACGATTGGCGCCATGCACGCGCACGCACATCTGGGGGTGCTGGGTGTGTTTGTGATGCTGATGGTCGGTATTTCTTACAAGCTCGTGCCGATGTTTACGCTGAGCGAAATTCAAAACCAACGCCGCACATGGATCTCAGTGGTGTTGCTGAACGCCGGCCTGCTCGGCTCCTTCGTGACAATTCTGCTGCGCAGCCGATTCAAGTTCGTGTTTGCCCTCGTCCTGGTGGCCGGCCTGGCGACTTATGGCCTGGAGATGATCGCCATTCTGCGCGCGCGCAAACGCCGTGCGATGGATTGGGGTTTAAGATACTTTCTCACGGCCCTTGGTTTGCTCGCGCCGCTGTCCGCCCTCGCGTTGGTTTTGTCCTGGCCCGGTCTGCCGCTCACGCCGTTCACCGGACAGCTCGAAAATGTTTACGGCTTCCTGGCGTTGCTCGGGGTAGTCTCTTTCGCCATCATTGGGATGTTCTACAAGATCATTCCTTTTCTGGTCTGGTACGGCAGCTATAGCAAACAAATCGGCTTGCGCAAGATCCCGTCGCTGGCGGACCTCTACTCGCCAGGCTTGCAGAGCATCGGTTACTGGACGTGGCTGGTCGGCGTGGTCAGCACAAGCGTCGCGATAGCTCTGGGAAACGCCGCAGCCGTCCGGTGCGGGGTCGGGTTGCTGGCGGTCAGCCTTTTTGTCCTCGGGGTGAATGTGGCGAAGATGCTCAGTCACATGGTTCACCCCAGGAGCAAACCACTGAATTTGCGGCCCGCAGTTGAAGGACATTTATGAACGCGATAGAATTGGACGAACCACTGGTTGTCGAGACCTTGCGCCAGGTCATTGATCCGGAAATCGACTGCAACATTGTCGATCTTGGCTTGATCTACGGGGTTAACATCGAAGGCAGCACCATCCGCGTCCAAATGACTCTGACCACCCAAGGCTGTCCGATGCACGAGAGTATTGCGTCAGGCGTGAAGATGGCCCTGCTGAACGTCGAAGGCGTCAAGGACGCGCAGGTGCAGGTTGTTTGGGATCCGCCGTGGCACCCATCAATGATGACCGATTACGGCCGCGCTCGCGTGGGCCTCAGAGCATGACGATAGCCGCGCCCATCACCGATCACCGATTACCGATCACCGATTACCGATCAC
>JBAXTC010000180.1:0-11575 GCA_037130375.1 Verrucomicrobiota bacterium
CGGCGCTGATCTCAGTAATTGAGGAAAAGTGCGCCGACTGCCGTCGGCGGCTACGGCTGTTTGAATCCGTGTTTGGTGACTCCTCGAATCAATGTTCTATCTTGAGCAGGGTGACTAAAACGAACCAACACCGCAGATCAATCCCGATGCAGTGTCACACTCTATGTATTTAATAATAAGCATGTTATGTCCGTAACCTGACTGCTTCTTACGGCGTTGGCACGAATAGTGCATACCCCCTTTATCGTGCGCGCCCTCGGCAGCGAGGCAACCCCAACCGGGGCTGGCATTCCGTCAGCGCGCGTGTAGTTCCGTCAACCTAATACTGAGATGAAAAAGATCGAAGCGATAATAAAACCATTCAAGTTGGAGGAGGTGAAAGATGCCCTTGGAGAAATTGGAATCGAGGGTATGACTGTCAGCGAGGTCAAGGGTTTCGGCCGGCAGAAAGGCCATACCGAGATTTATCGTGGCAGCGAGTACACCGTGGACTTCTTGCCGAAGATAAAGATCGAGATCGTCGTGGGCGACGATCTCTTGGACAGCGCCGTGGCTGCGATCATTAAGTCCGCCAAGACAGGCAAGATCGGTGATGGCAAGGTCTTCGTCTCGACCATCGAAGAAGCCATTCGCATCCGCACCGAGGAAAAAGGACGGGCTGCGGTTTAAAACCTACTGGAAACGTTACCCTATGAAAAAACTTTTGTTTACACTCACTATGAAAAGACTCTTATTCACACTCGGTATGGCGGCGGTCGTGATTTTCGGTGTTCCGAGCTCATGCAGCGCTCAAGCTGCGCCCGCCCCGGAACGCTCGATTCAGGAACGCCTTGATGATATCGAGGCCTACGTCAACAACGGATCGCGCAACGCCAGCACGAACGCTGCTTCCAAGATTCCCGGTCCTGGCCCCGGCCATAACGGCTGGATGATGACCAGCTCCGCGCTGGTGCTGTTCATGACACTGCCGGGGCTGGCCCTGTTTTACGGCGGCCTGGTGCGGAAGAAGAATGTGCTTTCTGTCCTGGCTCAGTGCTTTGGCATTGCCGGTCTGGTGACGATCCTCTGGTGGCTCGTCGGTTACTCGATGGCCTTTCACAGCGGGGAGACGGCCCGCGGCTGGTCCTTCCTGGGCAAACTCGATTGGGCATTTCTGCGCGGCGTGGATTCGATGCCCAACACCGATTACTCCGCCTGGGTTTCGCACAACGTCTTCTCGATGTACCAATTGATGTTCGCGATCATCACCCCGGCGCTCATCATCGGCGCCATCGCCGAGCGCATGAAATTCGCGGCGGTCCTGCTTTTTGTGACGATATGGATGCTGGTCATTTACTTTCCGCTGGCCCACATGGTGTGGGGGATCGACGGCATGATGAATGGGGTGTGGAACCCCAAGGCCCCGATTCCGGCGATTGACTTTGCGGGCGGCACGGTAGTACACATGTCGTCGGGTTGGTCGGCGCTCATCCTCTGCCTGATTCTGGGCAAACGGTTTGGTTTCGGCAAAGAGCCGATGCCGCCGCACAGCATGGTTCTCTGCATGGTTGGCACCGGCATGTTGTGGGTCGGTTGGTACGGGTTTAACGCCGGCAGCGCGGTTGCCGCCGATGGAATTGCGGCCAACGCGTTCATGACTACGACCCTTGCGACGGCGGTCGCCTCGTTCACATGGGCGATGGCGGAGTACGCATTTCGCGGGACGCCCAGCATCCTGGGCTTCTGCTCCGGGGCGGTTGCCGGCCTGGTGGTAATTACCCCGGCCTGCGGTTTCGTGACCAGCACGGGGGCGATCATCATCGGGGTTCTGGCTGGCCTGATTCCGTATCTGGCTTGCTGGAAGCTGAAATCTGCGGCGGGCTATGATGACGCCTTGGACACCTTCGGGGTCCATGCGGTGGGCGGAACACTCGGTGCCTTGCTCACCGGTTTTCTCGCCTCGGCGGCAGCCAATCCAAATTTGACCGGCGATGCTGCCAAGGCCAATGGCCTTGCCAAACTGGTGACCGACGGAGGGCTGTGGGTCATCCAACTCAAAGCCATCGGTATTACCCTCTGCTTAGCTATTGTCGGCACGACGATCATTGCCTATATTGTTCGCGCCATAGTTGGTTTGCGTGTTCCCACCGAAATCGAAGTCTCGGGCTTGGATTTGGCCGAACACGGCGAAGAAGGATACCATTCTGGCGGGCAGTAATAATTTCGCTGATGCCATGCCGGTTCGCCGCAATAGGCGGTGGCCGGTGTGGTGCGGCGGTCACAAACAAAACGAAAAGCAAATAAAATATACATGAGCACACCCAAGAGCGTAATTGAGTTAGCAAAGAAGAGCGGGGCCAAAATGGTTGACATTAAATTTGTCGATACTTTTGGCACCTGGCAGCATTTCAGTTGTCCCATCCGCGAGTTGACCGAGGAAGTCTTTGCCGAGGGCCTCGGCTTTGACGGCTCGAGCATCCGGGGTTGGAAGAGCATCGAGGCTTCCGACATGCTCGCGATGCCCGACCCTTCCACGGCCTTTATCGATCCCTTCTGCGCGGTGCCGACACTGAGCCTGACCTGCACCATCGCCGAGACCGGCACCAAAGAGGCCTACACGCGCGACCCTCGAGGCATTGCGCAGCGGGCCGAAAAATACATGATCAGCACGGGCGTAGCCGACTCCGCCTACATGGGACCGGAAGCCGAGTTCTTCATCTTCGACAACGTCCAGTTTGACAGCAAGAGCAACGGCACGTTCTACAGCGTGGACTCGGAGGAAGCGATCTGGAACTGCGGCAAAGACGAGATGCCCAACACCGGATACAAAATTCGCCACAAGGAAGGCTACTTCCCGGTGCCGCCGGCGGACGCGCAGCAGGACATCCGCACCGAGATGTGCATGGTGATGGAAGAGCTGGGCCTCACCATCGAGCGTCAGCACCACGAAGTCGCCACCGCCGGCCAGGCGGAGATTGACTACCGTTTTGAAACGCTGGTCAAGGCTGCCGATGCCATGATGGTCTTTAAGTATGTGGTCAAGAATGTCGCGCGGAAGCACGGCAAAACCGCCTGTTTCATGCCTAAGCCCCTCTTTGGCGACAATGGCTCGGGGATGCACACCCACCAGTCGCTCTGGAAGAAGGGCAAACCCTTGTTCGCCGGCAACGAATACGCGGGCCTTTCCAAAATGGCCCTCTACTACGCCGGCGGCCTGTTAAAACATGCGCGCGCGCTCTGTGCGATTTGCAATCCGACCACCAACAGTTACAAGCGCCTGGTGCCCGGTTACGAAGCGCCGGTCAACCTGGCCTACAGCTCGCGCAACCGCTCCGCGGCTATTCGCATTCCGACCTACAGCGAAAACCCGAAAGCCAAGCGCCTGGAATACCGCCCGCCGGACCCGGCGGCCAATCCGTATCTCGCCTTTGCCGCGTTGCTGCTGGCGGGGTTAGACGGGGTTGTGAACAAAATCGAGCCTGGCGAGCCGCTGGACAAGAACATCTACGAGCTGCCGCCCGAAGAGCTGAAGAAGGTTCCCAATGTGGCCGGCAGCCTGGGCGAGGCTTTGGATTGCCTCGAGGAGGACCACGAGTTCCTGCTCAAGGGCGACGTGTTCACCATGGACTTTCTCGACATGTGGATTGCGACCAAGCGCAAGGAGCACGACGCCCTGCGCATCCGGCCGCATCCCTATGAGTTTTTCCTCTACTACGACGTGTAGAAGAGGACGCTCAGGGGTTAGCGGGATAACGGCGCGGACGCAGGTTCGCGCCGTTATCCTTTAGAATGGCGGGTTAATGAACTTCCACCAGTGTCCCAATGTGACACGGTTCAAACAAGGCCGTCAACCAGCCCGTTTCGACATCAAGCTGGAAATGACTACCGGCCTGCTTCCTTGCAACTGGGTGAGGCAGGCTTCAGCCCTGTTCAGAATTTTCGCCGCTGGACGGCTTTGTGGCCGTTGGCGGCCGGGGTGAACATATCGGCGGGTTTCAAGTCGAGTTCCTTGGCCATTTCGAAAGAGTAGTCGAGCTTTCCCATATTCGGGTAACGGCCGTTCGAGCCGAAGGAGAACTTCGCGCCGGCAGCCTTGGCCAGCGTCAGGAACGGCAGGCGGGGGAGTTTAAAGCCGGCACTGATTTCCAGGGCGATGTCATATTGCAGGGCGGCGTTGATGACTTTCTTCATGCGCGGCGCAGTCCAATACAGTTCCCATTTATCGAGCATATCGGCGGGCAGCCAGGTAACATTGGCGAGGATGTCAAAAGGTTCCCGGGTCATGATTTCGACATGCCAGTCCACGTAGCGGTCCATGAAGGCTTGTTTGTCTGTCATATCGACCTGTTGGGCGGCGTCCGGAGCCCAGAGTTTGACGCGCTGACCGTCTTTGCCGGGGAAGGTCATCGCGTCGGCGAGCACGTAATCCAGTTGCGCCAGTGTCTGGCGGGAAAAACAGCTCATCCAATCGGTCCACTCGGCCTGAATCCCCTTGAAGACGGGCTGGCCTTCGAGCATGGCGAGGTAGCGTCGCAGCTCGACGTCGTTGGTCAAGAGCGTGGGATACTGGTTCTCTTTGGTGCCCGCGTGGTCAACGATGCCAAACTTGATACCGCGCTCACGGGACAGCCCGAGCACCTTGTCGAGGGTGCTGTTGTCGAGGTGGACGTGGAAATCGACGCCGTGTAATCCGGGTTCGACGGAGCGCTGGTCCGCCGCGCGCGGCGAAGTGAGGGGCGACGAAAACGCGGCGACCGCCGAGGCGGTGGCGGCTCGGGAGAGGAACCGGCGTCGTGAGATGGCAAATGTCATGATGTTAGCGTATATTCTGCTCGTGTGATTTGAAACCTTTTCTGCCTGCAAAACCCGGCAGCCGCAGCTCATTCCATATACCAGAATCGGCTGGCCATGTCGCCGGCGGTCGTCCTCTGCCAGAGCACCCGGAAAGGGACGCGCTCGACATGGCCATCGGCAGTAGTGACATTGGCTCCGCCACTGTGAACCGTGGGACGGCCCCAATTGTAAGCGACGCCATAATTCGGCCAGGTATCGATCTTCCCATCGTGGTCTTGATCAGCGGAAAACGGGTACTCCAAAGGCGAATAAAGGTAATGCGAAATGGTATCAACGAAGATCATCGCTTGAGCGGGCCGCTTGATTTTGGACGCAGGCATCGGCCCAACGCTATCTCCGTAATAGAATGGCCCTGAGATGCCTTTGTAGGTTGGGGTGTTTACAGGTTGACCGTAAGCGCCAAAGTAACAACCGATATAGCAATTCCAGTTTGTTCCCGAGGGGGTGTCTCCGGAATAGGGAGCCGGCCCCATGCTCCCCCCGGCACAACGCCGCAGGGCGTCATAAAAAAGGGCATCGGTGTTGAAGCTGCCATTGCCGGCCTTGTTTTGTTTGGCGACGTAGGGGGCGAGAAGCTCAAACCAGAAGGATTTGGTGTAATCGGTGGAAGCGACGCCAAAGAGGGGAAACTTGTCGCCAAAGTCGCCTTCATACATGATCGTCGCATACCCCCAGTTCTTCATATTATTGGCGCAGGTAACTGCGTTGGCCTTGGCTTTGGCTTTGGCCAGAGCGGGCAGCAGCAATGCCGCGAGGATGGCGATAATAGCGATGACGACGAGCAGTTCGATCAAGGTAAAAGCCCGGCGTCTCCGTTGCGCCTCCTTGCAACCGGACACGGTACTAGCGGTACGGAAAGGCCTTTTCATAAGCTCATTATTGCGGTTTCCCACCAGAATAGCCAAATTATTTCATTTGTTTTTCTTCATGCAGACCAAGGCGAAACCACCTGCATCTGTCCTGTTTTGAAAACTGGGCGACAAATTGGCAGAAATAGGTTGCTCTCCCGCCCTTCTCTCGTTAAAAGCATCAGCGCGTTTCTGTGAAGCAAACTAACAATAATACACGGCAGAACAACCAATAGAGGAAAACCATGCCCAGAAGAAATGACATCAAGAAAGTCCTGATTATCGGCTCCGGCCCGATTGTGATCGGCCAGGCCTGTGAGTTCGACTATTCCGGCACGCAGGCTTGCAAAGCCCTGCGGTCGCTCGGCTACCAGATTGTGCTGGTGAACTCGAACCCAGCCACCATTATGACCGATCCTGGCATGGCCGATGTGACCTACATCGAGCCGCTCACGGTTTCGGCGCTCACGGACATCATCGAGAAGGAGCGGCCCGATGCCCTCCTGCCGAACCTCGGCGGGCAGACCGGTCTGAATCTCTCGTCACAGCTTGCCAAGTCCGGCGTGCTCGCCCAATACGGCGTCCGCATCATCGGCGTCGAAGCCGACGCCATCGAGAAGGGTGAGGACCGAATCGTCTTCAAGGAAACGATGAAGCGCCTGGGCATTGACATGCCGAAAAGCGCGCCGGCGTTCAACGTCGAGGAAGCGGAGAAGGTCGCTTCCGAACTCGGTTATCCGGTCGTTATCCGACCGGCCTACACGATGGGTGGCACGGGCGGCGGGCTCGTCTATAACGTCGAGGAATTACGCACCGTCGCCAGCCGCGGCCTCTCGGCCAGCATGGTGGGCCAGATTCTCATCGAGGAATCCGTCCTCGGGTGGGAGGAGCTGGAGCTCGAAGTTGTCCGCGACGCCAAGAACCAGATGATCACCGTCTGCTTCATCGAGAACGTGGACGCGATGGGTGTTCACACCGGCGACTCGTTTTGCGTGGCGCCGATGCTGACCATTGATTCCAAGCTTCAGGCGAAGCTGCAGGAATACTCCTACCGCATCGTCGAGGCCATCGGCGTCATCGGCGGCACGAACATCCAGTTCGCGCACTGCCCGAAGACTGGTCGGGTCGTCATCATCGAGATCAACCCGCGCACCTCGCGCTCATCGGCGCTGGCCTCGAAAGCCACCGGGTTCCCCATCGCGCTGGTCTCGGCCAAGCTCGCCGGCGGTCTCACGATGGACGAGATTCCCTATTGGCGGGACGGGACGCTCGAGAAATACACTCCATCGGGCGACTACGTGGTGGTAAAATTCTCCCGCTGGGCCTTCGAGAAATTCAAAGGCTCGATTGACAAGCTCGGCACGCAGATGCGCGCCGTGGGCGAGGTGATGAGCATCGGCAAGACCTACAAGGAGGCATTTCAGAAAGCCATTCGGTCGCTGGAAAATGGCCGCTACGGACTCGGTTTTGCGAAGGATTTCAACCAGCGCCCGCTGGCCGAGTTGATGACGATGCTCAACGAGCCGAGCAGCGAGCGGCAGTGGATCATGTATGAGGCGCTCCGCAAAGGCGCTTCAGTGGAGCAACTTTACGCCAAGACATACATCAAGCCGTGGTTTATCCAGCAGATGAAAGAGCTGGTCGAGCTGGAGGAACAGCTCCTTAAATTCAAGGGTCAGGCCCTGCCCGATGATCTGCTCATGCAGGCGAAGAAGGACGGTTTCGCCGACAAGTATCTCGCCAAGCTGCTCGGCATTGCCGAAGTGAAAGTTCGCGAACAGCGCAAACGCCTGGGCCTCGTCGAGGCTTGGGACGCGCTGCCGGTCAGCGGCGTCGAGAACGCGGCCTATTACTACTCGACCTATAACCGGGCTGACAAAGTGGCCACCAGCTCGCGCAAGAAGGTCATGGTGCTCGGCGGCGGTCCCAACCGCATCGGCCAGGGCATCGAGTTCGACTATTGTTGCGTCCACGCCGCCTTCGCGCTGCGCGCCGCCGGTTACGAGACCATCATGGTCAACTGCAACCCGGAAACCGTTTCCACCGATTACGACACGTCGGACAAGCTCTACTTCGAGCCGCTGACGGTCGAGGACGTGCTGGCGATTTACGAGAAGGAGAAACCCGAAGGGGTGGTTGTCCAGTTCGGCGGCCAGACGCCCCTGAACATCGCCATCGAACTTGCCGCCTCGGGCGTGAAGATTCTGGGCACGTCGCCCGACACGATTGACATGGCGGAGGACCGCGACCGGTTCCGCAAGATGATGGAGAAGATGGGCATTCCCATGCCCGAGTCCGGCATGGCGAGCAGCTTCGAGGAAGCGAAGGGGGTCGTTGCGCGCATCGGCTACCCGGTGATGGTGCGGCCCTCGTTCGTGCTTGGCGGACGCGGCATGGAGGTCGTCCACGACGAGGAGATGCTCAGGGAGTACGTCAACAAGGCGGTGGACCTGGCCCCGGAGCGGCCCATTCTCATCGACCGCTTCCTCGACAACGCCATCGAGGCCGAAGCCGATGCGCTGGCCGACGGCACGGACGCTTTCGTGCCGGCTGTCATGGAACACATCGAACTGGCTGGTATTCACTCCGGCGATTCCGCGTGTGCGATTCCGCCCGTGACGCTGCCGGAGAGACACATCAAGACCATCGAGGAATACACCTTGCGGATCAGCCGCGAGTTAAAGGTCTGCGGCGTGATGAACATTCAGTACGCCATCTGCCAGGACAAAGTCTATGTGCTCGAAGCCAACCCGCGCGCCTCGCGCACGGTGCCGCTGGTGTCCAAAGTCTGCAACGTCCCGATGGCCCGCCTCGCCACGCAACTCATGCTGGGCACGAAGCTGTGTGACCTGAAGCTGAGGCACCAGA
Source organism: Verrucomicrobiota bacterium (assembly GCA_037130375.1). Classification (GTDB taxonomy): domain Bacteria; phylum Verrucomicrobiota; class Verrucomicrobiia; order Limisphaerales; family UBA8199; genus JAPLUA01. The sequence goes on from JBAXTC010000180.1 coordinate 8,550, forward strand.
CCATTCCGCATGTTGGGGTGAAGGAAGTCGTGTTGCCTTTCTCCATGTTCCCGGAAGTCGATCCTCTGCTCGGGCCGGAGATGCGCTCGACGGGCGAAGTGTTGGGCATGGCGCCGTCCTTTGGCCTGGCCTACTTCAAAGCCCAGGAAGCCGCGCTGAGTCCGCTGCCGCTGAAAGGGACGGTATTCATTTCCGTCGCCGACCAGGAGAAGGCGGCCATCCTGGAAGCCGCGCGCAAGTTCCAGGAACTCGGCTTCCGCATCAAAGCCACCAGCGGCACCCATCAGTTCCTCCAGCAGAATGGGGTGAAATCGGAACTGAGCTGCAAGATTCACGAACATCAGCGTCCGAACATTGACGATGAGATCAAGAGCAAGGGAATCCACTTGATCATCAACACGCCCAGCGGCAAGCGGAGTCAGTTCGACGATGCCTACATCCGCAAAGCGGCCATCAAGTACAAGGTTCCGTATCTTACCACGCCGGCGGCGGCGCGCGCGGCGGCGCTGGGCATTGCTGAATGCCGGGCGGGTCGCGCCGGTGTGAAATCACTCCAGAGCTACCATCAGGACATCCGCTGAGGGTCCAGAGCCTTGAGCCAAATTGGTCATGGCGTCCGGGCCGTTAGTGGCCACCATGTACATTGAGCGATTACTGCCGGAAAACGTCCGCCACCTGGCGCCGGTCGAGCAGGTGTTCTCCGTTGGGCCGCGAGAGATCCGCCGCTGGACGCTGCTGAACGCGGGGGCGGCTGCGACGGCGCGATTGCGTTGTTTGGCGCTTGTCAGCCTTGGCCGATGGCTTATGTCCCGGTTGGCGGGACGGATGCTGCGTCTGCTCGCGGCGAATCCGGCTCGGCCGGTGCAGGTGGAGTTCGTCTTGGTCCGGCACGCGCCGCAGGAGCGCGGACGGCACACTCTGTCGCGGCATCATCAGGGCTGGCACCTCGCGACCGGAGGAACATGGGAAGCGCTGGAGCGTCAGACGCTGCGTTGCCAGGTGCCTGGCGCCCGCCAAGGAGGGTCGGAGCCTGGCTTGTCACAGACCGGACGACTGCTGCTGGGGTATGGACGCTCGATCTACGCGGGCGCAGACGGCTTTGACCAGTATCCGGATCAGCGGCTGAGACGATGTGCGGGTCTCTTTGAATCGAAGTCAAGAGTCACAGACCCGGTCGCGTTTCTGAAACGGCTGCGCCACAAGAGCAAGTATCGAGCCGGGCGCGCCCGAGCGGTGCTGAACCGGTTGAAGGACGGTTTGAGCGACTGGCTGGGCTGGGACGTGGCGCAGAGCCTGGAGCAGGGCGAACTCGAGGGCCGGTGGGAATCCACCCCGCGGGCGCGTCAGATTCCGGCGATGGTGGCGCTCGACATCGCGCGCCATACGTTCGATGCCGCGGCCCGTCTCGGGGAGACCGATCCACTGCAACAACATGGCGTGGTGCTGTTCGACAGAATGGGGGATTGGTGCCCGGTCGGACAACAGGCGGTTTTCGTCCGGTTGCTGGACGGCTGGTTTCCCAACCTCCAATTCATCCTGGCCCTGGACGCAGAGGCCCGGCGTCGTTTCCCGCGATGCCTGCTGCCGCAGCGCCTGCCCATCCCCGAACCGCAGCCGCGTCCGACGCCGGCCGCGCCCCGGCGGTTGCCCGGCGGAGCAGTGCTGTTGGTGGACCTGGACAGCCGCCTTCCCAACCTGGCCTTGATGAAGCTCAGCCGGCACTACAAGGCGCAGGGCCGCGTCGTGGTCTTCCGTCGCGGGATCAAGTCACTGCCACCGGCCAGGACCGTGCTGGCCAGTTGCGTCTTCCACACGCCCGCTTCGGCGCGGCGTCTCGAAATTATGCGACGCCGTTATGGGTCGGCGTTGGAGCTCGGTGGTTCGGGGGTGGACTTGCGTCTGCGCCTGGAGCCGGAGATCGAGGCGCTGACGCCCGACTATTCCATCTACCGGGAGCTGGGCGACCGGGCCTTGGGATTCCTGACGCGCGGCTGTCCGTTTCATTGTTCGTTCTGCGTGGTGCCGATCAAGGAAGGCGCCCCCCGCCAGGTGAGCGACCTGGACGGACTACTGCAGGGCCGCCGGAAGCTGATTCTGCTCGACGACAACCTGCTGGCGCATCCGGACGCGCTGCGGCTAATCGAGGATATGGTCAGGCGCGGTCTGGCCGTCAACTTCAACCAGACCCTGGACTTGCGGCTGTTGACCCCCGAGGCGGCGGCGCTGCTGCGGCGGATGGACTGCGCCAATTCCACGTTCACCCGGCGCAACCTCTATTTCAGCCTCAACGATGCCCGGCACCTCGATCTGATGCGGGAGCGCTACGATCTGTTGCAGGCGAGCCGCAAAGACAACGTGGCGTTTGTGTGCATGTATGGCTTCAAGACCACGCTGGCCGAGGACGTGGCGCGGTTTCGGTTCCTGCGTTCTTTGCCGGGCGCTTATGTGTTCCTGCAACGCTACCTGCCCGTGCTGGGCGGCCCGCTGCCGGATCATCGCCGCCTGTTCGACGACCGTGCTGACGCGTTGCTGAAGGAGTTGGTCCGGATTATCTTCCCTCAGAATATGAAGAGCATGGAGACCTACTATCGCTGGCTGGCGATCCAATACGCGGCCCGGTGCGGGCGCATCCATTCGGAGTTGGTCGAAACGCTGTTTCGCTACAACGCCCGTCCGCGCATGGGCCGATTCGTGGCGCGGCTGGAAGCCTTGTGCCAGCGGACGAGTGCTCTCACGTTATGACCAAAAAACAACAGCTTGAACTTACATGGATTGAGAACGAGAACGGCCTCCGGCTCGGGCCGCGCATTTTGCTCAAATCGAGGGAAACCTGACGCAACGAGCCGATTTCAACCCTTTGTTCACTCTCGGCTGGCGTTTACAATGAATGCGCAATCGGGAACAATGACGAAGCAACTATGATTACCGAGCTAAGAGTCGAAAATTTCAAGAGTTTCGGCTCCGATATGTCGCCGCTCTTCCTGCGGCCACTGAACTTCGTCGTTGGCGCCAATGCCTCAGGCAAG
>JBAXTC010000181.1:0-11528 GCA_037130375.1 Verrucomicrobiota bacterium
TCACGCATCACGCATCACGCATCACGCATCACGCATCACGCATCACGCATCACGTCTCCCCTCAATCGATGGAAAAGGCTCGTCTTGCACTACGCCGGCATCCCCACATCCGCACACAGTTTATTGGCGGCATCCGGGCCAGCCCAGCGCACCAGCGCCACAAAATTCAGCAGTGTGGGGCTGTCGGGTTTGGCGTGAAACATATTGCGCAGACTGTTCACTATTTTGTGATAGGTGGCTGCGTACTTTTCATGCGTTAGCCGCGTTACGTAGATTTCCATCACTGTCCGCGCAATCGGATCAGTCTTCCCATCGGAACGATACGGCAACTGGCAGAAGACCCTGATCAACGACATGGGATCTGCCTCGGTGAGGGTAATCCAGCTCTGCCGTATCTCGTCGGCATCATACTTTGCATGTAACCGGTCGCGGATGTTTGCGGCAATGGCCACGACGTCGGTTCGCTGAGCGATCAATTCCTTGATCTTGCCCCACGCCAGTTGCCTTTCCATTTCGGGTGAAAGGGCTTCCTGCGCCTTTATTTCCTCCTCCAACCCCTTCATATCCAGTTCCGCGCCGAGGGCTTTGCCCAGAGCTTCCGCATCCGCCTTTCGGATTCGGTCATAAGCCATGATAGTCCGGACCACCACCCGTTGCATCTCGGGGCGGACCAACCGCAACAAGACCGCGATGGTTTGCGGCGAGGGCGCCTTTTCCGGCGCGGGGGGAATGAGATGGCGGACGAACTCGGCCACGACATTGTGCAGGTCGGCCACCCTCTCGGCACGAAGTCTCAGCACATACTTGAGGGTCTTCCCGGCTCCGCCGTTCTTGCCGATGTTATTCACGACCATCAGGCGATGGTCTGGGCTAATCACGAACGCCAACAAGCATTCGGCCCGGGCAATTAACTTTTCATCCAGAGGATCCTGAGGGCCCGTGACCACCAGTTGCTCGATCAGCACGGGCAATCGCTGCGCAAAAATAACATCCGGCGCTTCGGTATTCTGATTCTCGTAATAGTGGAGCAGCTCGATGACAAATGACAGTTGCTGGAAAGCGTTCTTCTGCGAACGCGCCTGGTCCGTCGGGGCCTTGTGCCGCTGAATCCGCTGGTACAGGGTCTGGAGGTTCTGTCGCGTGTTTGGTATCAGGGACTCTTGTTGTTGGAAAAGCGTTTCAAAATCGCTTCTAAACGCCAGCACGATCTCTTCGGGTTTCGGGCGCGGATTCAGCTTCGGATCGGTGGTCATATCCTTGAAGAACACCAGCGCTTCCTCGCCGAATTCCCTCAGAACCCGTTCCCGAGGCAGATGCCCTTTGATGAAGCAGCGATTAGCCCGCACCATTCGCGGAGAGAAAAACAGGTCTGGATTGGCGCCCAGTGATTCCAGGAGTTCATGCTCCAGGGGGGTATCCAACTTGATCAATTCTTCCAGGGCTTGTTTGAGCGCGGCTGCCAGATCCCGTTTCGTGTGGTCCAAGGTTCTCAACACTGCCGGCTGCGGCAAGTCCGCGTCGGCGGTGCCCTTGATCAGGCCCGACAGAACCTGGCTCACGTTGGCGTTATGCTCGACCAGTTTTGAAACAATCACCCCGACTTCATTGATCGGAAGTTTGCCCACCAGCGTGCTCAGGATAAGCACCAGCTCGCCATGGGACTTTTGGCGGTGCTCGATCGACCTCTCCAACAGGAACCGCAGCGCCTTGTTCTCCTGTTCCAGGGCCCCTAGCTGCGCCTCCAGTTGCTCTACCCGCAACTTCAATTCATGCCAGCCCGTTTGGACTTCATCCACCGATGCTGCTGTGTTCTCTGTTTGCATCTAGTTTCCAACTGCGGTTTGCATGACCTGAACCATTCTATTCGACCCTGTGCAGAGTGCTGAAAATCGACTGTTGGCCAAGCTCATAGCCAGTACGTATAGCTTCCAGCCCCATCCCGTCAAGCCGGGAATGGCTGGGGAGGACAGTTATGGGAATGGGAGTGGGGACTTCCGCGGCGGCGACGGTGGTTCCCGCACCTGGATGACCGGCCCCAGATAAACCCAGCCGCTTTGGTTGGTGCCCAGGAAGCAACCGTATCCGGCATTCAGCTTTTGCATAACCGCGCCGCTAATCGAGATGGCTTTGCCCGTCGCCGGGTTCGTCAAAGTGCCGCTGAACAGGCCAGTTGTGTTTGTGATGGCCAGGCGGGATAGATTTGTTCCGGAGAGCGCATTGTTGGTCGCCAGCACAAAACTGTTGGTCAGCGCCTGGGCCAAATTGCCGCCCTCGAGGATCAATACTCCATTGGTCAGGTTAAGCGTTCGCCATCCATTTGTGGACACATAACCTGAACCCACAGCCTCCAGTTCATTGGTAAACCCTGCACGATAAAGGCCCGCAGTTGTCCCCGCCGGCTTGATCCAATTTAACCCACCGTCGATGTCCCGGTCAGCGTCATTGGTGAAAGTTAGCCAGCCCAACAGGGAACCTTTCCCTGAATACAACGCTGTGTAAAGAGGCCATTGCCCCTGTTTGGACACGATTGACGATTGTGTCACCTTTGTCCCGTCCCCCAGCGTGCCGACAAAGGTCACGCTGCCATTGGTGGCTACATTCACTGACCCGAACCCAACGCCGCCTGGTTCCTCGGCGGAGTTGGCGCGTCCGGGCATCACCAAGGTGTATTTGCCCGCCTGTGGCGCAGGATTGCCATTGGAATAAACCGCACGGTCTGCGGTCAATTGGGCGGTCCATTGGGCATTGCTCAGCACCCCAGTCAACCCATCCTGACCGCTCACATCCAATTGCAGCCGGGCACTGAGGTTGCTGGCTCCTGTGATGGAATTAGTGAACCAGGCGCCGGTTAACGAGAATTGGCCCGACAACGGATAACTGGTTGCTCCCTGCTGCAATTTGGCAGTGAATAACCCGTTGCTGCTGACGGTTCCATTGAAAAAGCCTGAACTCGACTGTTCCACTTCGTTGGTGTCGAAGAACAAACCTTGATACGTTCCGGCGAGAGGAATGAACGGATTGGAGATGAAGTTCGCTTGCAAGATCAAGTTCGACTGCATCATGAACTTCAGCGTGGCTTGGTTGGTTAGCACCTCGGCGCTGGGGAATATTCCGCCCGTCCAGTTCGAGAACAGATACCCCGCGCCAGCCATAGCGGTCATCGAGAGGGTTCTGCCAACGGCGAGCCAGGCATTGCTGTAGTTTGGAGAAATCGAGCCCCGGCCGGAAATCAGAACCTTCAACCAGTCGCATGGGACATAAACGAAGCTGAGGCTGTTGGTTGGAGATTTGTTTCCCGCCGCGTCAACAGCGTAAGCCCGCACGGTGTTCGCCCCCGGCACGAGGGCAACCCCCACCGTCCAGTTCGTCCAGCCATTGGTGGTGGAAACAGATCCCCAAACTCCATTGGTCTGACACCGCACCGCGGCCACCTGCCTGGTGTCTTTGGCCGTGCCGCTGACGGCGAATACCGCATTGCTCCAGCGCTGACTTTCCCTTGGTGCAGTGATCGTGACGGTCGGTTTCGTGGTGTCTGAAATCAGGAGAAGCTTATTCGTTACAGAGTTTCCGCGCGCATCCGAGGCCACCACCCTTATGGTATTCGTTCCGGCGCTCAGGGTAAGCGCCCGGCTCCAATTCGCCGTCCCCGCGCCCGTTGCTGTGTCGCTCGTTGCCCGGACGGCATTTACCCTGACCGCCGCCACCCCGCCATCACCCCGCCCTGCGTCCGTCGCCGAACCGGTCAGCGTCACCGCGGTGGTGGGCACCCATTGCAAATTGGTATGGCTGGCGATGGAGAGGCTTGGAGCCAGCGTGTCGCGAACAATCAAGATCGCTGGGGGCGTGCTGGTGGCACTGCCCGCCCCATTGGCGATTACGACGTCATAATTGCCGGCATCACCCATCGCTAAATTTGTGATGGTGAGCATGGACCCACTGGCACCATTGATGCGTCCGCCATCCGACAGGCCCGCACCATCCTTGCGCCAAGCGCATCGCAACGGCGCGCTCCCCGTCGCTGTTACGGAGAAAGTGATGGAGCTCGTCATGATGTTGGTTGCGCTCCTGGGAAGACTTGAAATGACGGGCGGCACCAAAAGTCTAAGCGTGGCCGGCAAGCTTCTGTCGCTTCCTCGTGCATTCGACACGAACACCGCGAAGATTCCTTCATCGCTGACTTGGACTCCAGCCAGTGTCAGGACGTTGCTCGTGGCGCCGCTGACGCGCCCACCGTTCACCAGATTGGTCCCGTCCTTTAGCCACTGATAACTCATGGGGGCGGATCCGCTTGCCCCGACCACAAACGTGACGGTCGCCCCTTGATTTGTCACTGTGCTCTGCGGTTGATTCGTGATCACCGGAGGGACGGCCACACCGATGACAAGCGCCGCAGACCATGCGGATTCCCTGTTTGTTCGCGTCTGGCTTCGCGCCCGCGTCCGGACGAAATAGACACCCTCATTGGGCCATGCATGGCCCTGGTTTGTCCCGCCCCAGGCAGATAAAGGCCCATCTTGCCAGTCGAATTGGTATTCGAGCGGCGCACCCAAGCTCGTCGAGCTTCCACCTGCCGCAAGCTGCAGCACTTCGTTGGGAAGTCCATTGCTGCTCCCGGAAGGTGGTAGTGGGGTGCTCACCGTTTCGGCCTGCACGGCGACTGTTTGATGCGCCGTCTCACTGCGATTCCCGGTGGGATCTTCAGCTATAGCCCAAAATGAGATTTGTTGCCCGGCCACAAAGGAGCCAATCCCGACACTCTGGACTGCTTGATTCGTGCCCGCGATGTCCCAAACGTTGCTGCGGCGGATTCCATCGTCCCAGAATGCCGTGACGCGCTTCAGAATACGGTTGTCACTCGCATTGACGAGCAGCGTCACCAACTGCGTCTCTATGGGCAGCGGCGGGGTGCAGCCCACGGACACCAGCGGATTCTCGAGGTCCGGAACGATGAACGAACCCGCGTCTCCGGTCGAATAATCGCTCGCCTGATCCCCGGCGCTACTGGCCGCCGCCTTCACCCAATAGTAGTAAACCTCCTCCGCCACGCCTGATGTGTCCGAGAATGTCGTGTTCGTTTGCCATGTTCCTAGTGGCGTTTTGGCTCCATCCGCCGCATCCGATCGATTGACTTGGTAGTAGCCGCCATCGGGCACGGCATTCCATCTCACCATAACCTCATACGCCAACCCATCGCTGGCGATCACCCCTTGCGGTGCGGACACCGGCGGCAGCGCCCTTGAACCGGTCGCTGGCGAACTGAATTCACTCCCGCGTGCGCCATCGGTCGTCGTTCCGGCCTTCACCCAGTAGTAAAAGGTCCTCACAGGAATTGCCGTTGTGTCCACAAAAACCAGCCCCGGCAGCCAGTTGCTGGAAAGGGCAACTTTCGGTCCATCCGCGGTGTCCGATCGGAAAACCAAATAATGCGATGCTTCCGCAACGGCCATCCAGCCTACATGAACACCATCTGCCAACTCTGTGGACGCCGTCACTCGCACGGGGGCGCTTAGATTTGTTTCGAGGTTGCCGGGTGCCACCATCGCGAGGGAAACATTGGCGAGGCAAACATTACCCAGGGATGCGCCCACGTTGAACATCAGGCGAGCATTGAAATCCGAGGAGTTGGTCATCACGAAAGGGTAGCTGAAGTGCCGCCTGACCGGGTTCAGCGAGGGCGAGGCAAGCTTGTAAACCGTCCAGGGAGATTGGTTCTGCCCCACCTTCGCTTCCATCAGGCGCGGCGCAGAAGACCACGCGTCAAATTCCAACACGTATTGGCTGCCCTGGACCAACCTCAGCCCGGCCTGCTTAAGCTGGAGGTCCGTTAGCGCAGTTCCCGGGCTGGCAACATGGATATAGCTTGCGCCATTGGTAATATTCCAGGTGGCGGAGGCGGTTCCGGCATTAGTCCAGATCCAGGAGTTGCTGCCCTGGGAGAAATCGCCATTGGCAATCATGTTCTGGCCTGGACGGATGATGTTGACATAGACGCTTTGCTCGTCGGAATAATCACTTTCCAGGCCGTTCTTGCCGACCGCGATGACACGGAAGTAATACTGGCGTTGGTTTTGGAGGTTGTTGAGGGTGGCCATCGTGACCGGACACGTGCCGAGCACCGTTGTGGGAGCAGGGTTGGTGTCGCCGTAGATGCGATAATAGGCGACGTTGGTATCGCCGAACTTATTGAACAGCAGAACCAGGTTTTCGGGATAGGATTCGATGACCAGATTTGGCTTCAGCGCGATACCATTCCAGGGGCAACGCCACACCCGGTATGCCTCGTAATGACCGGCCCAGTTCATCTCAAATGCCTTGGTTCCGTCGGGGCGAACCTCGGTGAGTCTGGGCAGTTTTCCCAGCGCCCAGTTGATGAGCGTGTTGCCGTTGGTCAGGCGTTGGACATTGCCCATGTAATAGGAGTAGAGGTTCGTCGTCGGGGTCGCGGGATATTGCCAGGCGACCCGGGCGGTCATATTCGTGAGATTGAGTTCGTACTCGACAGCCCGAGAGACCGGGGGATTGTGGAAGTTGCCGTTGTCAAAGAGAATGTAGCGATTGGTGCCGGCCACCCGGATCGAGTGCTGGCATTCAAAGCCATTGAGCGAGTCATCGACGAAGGTGAAATCGCTGTGCGCCCCGCCCAGCCGCCAGATGATCTGACCGCTGTCCCGATTGATCTTGGTCACTTCACTCAGGTGCCGGCAGGAGAGCAGGATATGGCCATCGATATCAATCTCGATCGCGTTCATGTGAGGAAAACGAAAACTGCTGGCCAGGGGATCATCCGCGCGCAGTTCGCGAACATCGTACTGGTCCCAGGCCCGCCATTGGAAGATCAGCTCGCCCGCCGATGTGAATTCCTGGAGGACGGTCTCGGCGACCCAAGCGGGAGAATAGCCGCCGAAAAGGTGCTGGCTCATATTGATCGTCTGGGAACAAACTCCAATCAGCAGATAGTTTCCATCGGCCAGCACTTGCAGTTCGTGTTCGTCGGTGCGGTAGCCGTTGACCGCCCAATAGTTGGTGCTCTCGCGGTAATGGGTGTCCAGGCCGATGAACCGATCGCCGCCCGCGTGGGCCATCATGGTCAGCGCGCCGTTGGGCTGGACCTTCATGTCCCGCCGTTCGTCGGGCATGAGCTGATACCAAATCGGCGAGCCGGTGTTATCGAAAATGACATTGTAGGGTTTGCCGGCTCCGGGTCCGGTATCGATAAAGATATAGTTCGGGTCCGGGTTATCATTGACCGTGACATTGATCTGTGGGAAGTCGCTCGGAACCGACACGCCGTTGGGCATGATGCCAGGCTGGCCAGACGTGACCAACGCCTTGGGTTGCGGCTTCGGATCGTTCGCCGGAGCCATCGCCGAACTCCCTTCGGTCCAAGGCGAGAGCACCGCCCCCGGTATGACTTCGGAGGGACCCGCCATGCTTTGACCCGGCATTGACCACCCCACCGCGAGGTCGTCTTTGCCCTCGGCCGCCTTCTGCAGCGCTTCAATGTAATACTTCTGGCCGGCGGTCAAATGGATCGCCACCGATTTTTGGGCGCTGTATTTGTTCCACTCCCGCGAATTAGTCCAGCCGGGCACAGAGGCAATCAGACGTCTGTTGGCCGGCAGATCATCGGTGCTGAGCCACAACTCGCCGCAGCCAGCGCTGGCAAGCCAGAACAAGAAATCCCCCGTGTTCGGGGCGGTGATGTATCCCCGCACCCGAGTGCCATAGTTATCTGCCCAATCGGTTATGGCCTCGAAACTTGCAAGTTGATCGCTGCCGCTGGGATTGCCCGGATAATTGGTATTGCCCGTCAAGTCGCTGATCGCCGTGCCGGAGATCCCGGTCCAGTATTCCCGCAAGAGACCGCCGCCGGGTTCAATGAACTCAAGTTCGGCCAGTTGCACACATTTGGCGCTGGCGGGATCTTTGACCCGGGTGATTTCCAAACGATAGCCCCGGTAGGCAGTGGTGTTGGTGATCGAGTAAAGGTTCCTTTGGAACCGGTTGGCGAAAGCCTCGCCCGTGCGCGTGTCCAACAAGAACAGGTTGTCAGCCTCATCCACACCGTAAACATGCCAGTCCATGGGATCGCGATCTGGCATGTCATTGGCTGAGGTGATGGCGTACTGGCCTGCAACGTGGGTATCACTGCCGGGGTAAACGAGTTGAATCCAACTGAAGTTGGTGCTGCCGTCTGGCACGGCAAAATCCAACCATTTGGTGAACGAATTATGGTCAAATGCCTTGTCTTTTGTTTCATCGGGTGGATTGTCCCCGCGAGCGGTAAAGGTGCGCGAGTCCGAGATGTGCGCGGCGATCATAAACTGATACTGGTAGGGCGCGATGGCCCCTCCGGCGCCGGGACGCACTTGCGGGTTCATCGCCACCGTGACCCATTCGTTGTTCGAGAAATCATTCGTCATCGAGAAGCTGATCGTCCTGCCATCGCTGGCAACATGGGTCTGGCCGGGGTGGTTTCCACTGGTTGCTCCAGTCACGGTAATGAAAGACGTGGCCAGGTTGGTCACGGCGGATGGGGTAGTATCCGCAAGCCGCACCAGGACAAACCTCGTCTGGGGTGATGAATACTCCGCCCCGGGCAACGGGGACAGGTACAGGTAGCCCAGCGCGCGATAATCGGCCCGAGCCAGAGCCGCGCCCAGCAGCAACAGGGCGGCCAATAGGAACGCTTTCAATTCTCGGCTCATATACGCTAATGCAGTGGCAAATTAACGGCCGACGCGATCGAATCGGGCCGGGATTCCTGTGATCGCGTTAGTGTTTGTCGCTGTCGTATTTCCTACACTCATCCCCCCACATTGACAAGCTCAAAACCTCGCCTGGCTCAGATTCCACAGGGTGGATTCAAGAAACCGTAGCCGCCGATGGCAGTCGGCGCGGATCTCCGTAAATGCGAGAATTGGAAGCTCTGCCGTCAAGGTTTTGGAATCATCGCTGGGCACTCAAGACCCGGATTGCTGCAATGGGGATTTTGAGGGAACGAGACGAAATGACGGTCCAAGCTTAAATTGAAAGACCATGAAAGGAAAATCGGAGTACTTTCCGCCATTCAAAGACGAGGGCGAGTTGATTGCTTCGTGGGGGGATGCTCGTTTGATCAAGTTCCTGAACGGAAAATGGGAGCTGCGTGGGGGATCTGAGAATGACCTGGCGGAGGTGAAGGAGTGGATTTCTTTGTTTTTGCATGAAGCGGTGGTGGGGGAGGATTCTGGTCGGCGGAGTTGAGATTGTGGTGGACGTGGGTTGCCAGGAATCTAGCGGTAGTTTACAAGTTAGTCGCGGTGTTTTTGTAAGAGGCTGATAATACATGGGTTGTGACTGTAAACCGTATGACCTAGCTCAGCCAGCTGTGTTGATTGACAGAAGAACGTAACACGCATATTTACAATGCTTTGCACGCTTCGAGTTGTCGGCAGAAAACTGATAACTTGTAAACTAGCGCTAGAGTGGAAGCAGGTATGGCTAAGAAAAAGCCAGGGGTCAGAGCAGGAGCCGAAACCGAATTTCAGGATGATGAAAGAAGAACTTTTGGATATCGAAGCAATCTTGAGTGAGGTGGCTGCGTGTTTAACCGTCACGCATCTGGACATCGAAAAAGCCAAGTTCAAGCCACCGTTGGTCGATGCATTGAGCACCTTGAGCGGAAAGGTTTCGACGCATACCAACGGCAAGGCCTACGACCGGATTTTAGATGGGTGGATTAGGCTTTCCCTGATGCATCGAAAAGCTCTGGCGAAAGGTAACGGCGCAGTTGGTGGGGAAAAGACCTGGACCTGGCCGCTTAAGACCTGGTCGGTGTTCCGGTTGCAAGAGGAGCAATGGCAGTTGCGGGCGTTGCGCAGTGGAAAGCAGGCCGGGTTAAGGCTTGCGCTGCAACTTACGGAGTACGGACTCGGAAGAATGATTGCCGGTTGCCGCTGGCCGGAGTTACGAATTGGTAAAGCGAGCCGTTCCCAAGGAAATTCGTGTAAAGAGTCCAGTTGGTCGTGGCCAGGTTCGTGTTTTGTTGAACAGTGTAGCTTTGATGGCTGACTGTGGAAAAGGCGAAAATGAAATTAGTGCCGGCCAGGAACGGTAATTGAATTTGTGGGTGCAAAGGCGCTGATGCCACTGCGAATTGAAAGTTTGGACCATTACTAAGTGGAACGAAGTCGTGTGCAAGCTTTCCGAAGCCTACGGCAACGCCCAAATACGTAAGCTCGGGGGCGACATAAACTTGGATGTTGTCCCATCCAGTAGGGCCTACCCATTGATACTGGCCAGAGTTGGTAAAGTCATACGATAGGAACGCCAAGACGTAGTTCGTGGTTCCCGGCGAAATAGCTACCGGGGAGATTGGATTGTAAAGGTAGTCATTTAAATAATTACGCATTCACTTTTTCTTCATGCGCCAGCAGCGCCTCGAACTGGCGCAGTCTCGGCTTGATTTCGCGCGGTTTGCTCACGCCAAGCCAAGCTGTTTGCGGACTTCATCCGTCGTGAATGTCCGTTTGCCTTTGTTACGTGCGCGGGCTTCCAAGAGGTCAAGGTAGTCATTCAAATCGTCCATCTGCTCGCGCAACGAGGAGATTTGGTTGATGACATTTTTCCGCTGAACTTTCGCGGTTGGTCTTTCTGCAATGGCGTTACTCATAAACATCTTTTCGATTGCCGACTTTTTGAACCAAAATTCTGTCGCCAATCACATCAAATAAAACCCGATAATCGCCCATGCGCAACCGAAAACCAACATCGGCGTTTTGCAGCCGCTTGATGTTGCCGTGCAAACCATTTTCAAGGCGCTGGACTTTGCGGAGAATTTGATCCACCTCGCGTTTCGGAATTGAACGCAAATCTTCCAGCGCGGACGCTGCAAATTCAATTCGGTAGCGTTGAATGGCCACAGTTTTCCAAAACTATTTACGCATTTACTTTTTCTTGATGCGCCAGCAGGGCTTCGAACTCGCGCAGGCTCGGCTTGATTTCGCGCGGTTTGCCGCAATGACCTTGCACGGCGTCGAGCGTCTTCAATCCGTTGCCGGTGACGCAGATGACGGCGGAAGAATCCTTCGGAATCTTGCCGCACGCAATGAGTTTCTTCGCCACACCCACGGTCACGCCGCCAGCGGTCTTGTCACCGGGCGAATCAAAACCAGCCATCTGTGGGCGAAATCGACCCAGCCACCTGACAATTCTACCACAGTTAAGAGTGCTTTCGCAAACAAGCCCATATCGAATCGTCACGGCGGCACGATTGGAGCACATTATCGAAAATTGGCTTTGCTGCCGACATGGCTCACACCATTCGTAGCGTCTCCACCGACCAGCATCCAAATCGTCCCATTCGTCTGGTCGAATCGCCCGTTCGGCACGTCATACTTGGCAATATAAATCGTGCATTCGCCCGCTGGCACCCCGTCCCTGTCACTGAACCCATGAACGCTAATGGTGTGGCCCAACCTTTCGGTGGACTCGTTTTTGTACACCTGTTGTGGGGTTACGGTATAACGAGTCAAAAAAGGATGCGT
>JBAXTC010000182.1:0-11497 GCA_037130375.1 Verrucomicrobiota bacterium
TTTTGTGCTCCTCAAAACCGGCAGTGACGATCATGGACTTGCTGACGAAGCCGCTGAAGAGCGGGAAGGCAGAGATGGACAAGCCGCCGATCAAGGTGAATACGAATGTCCACGGCATCTTCTTCCATAAGCCGCCCAACTCGGTGAACTTGCTTTGGCCGGTCATGTGGAGGACGGCGCCACAGCCCATGAACAACAAGCCCTTGTAAAGGATGTGGGCGAACGCGTGGGCGCAGGCGCCGTTGATGGCCATCTGCGTGCCCAAGCCGACGCCGGCGACCATGTAACCGACCTGGCTGATGATGTGGTAGGCCAGCAGTCGGCGGCAGTCGTTTTCCAACACGGCATACACGACGCCATACAAGGCCATGATCACGCCCAGCGGCACCAGAATCTCCATCCCGGCAAACCCGCGGCACAGGGCATAAACCGCCGTCTTGGTCGTGAAAGCGCACAGGAAGATCGAGCCGTTGAAAGTGGCTTCGCCGTAAGCATCCGGCAGCCAGGCGTGAAGCGGGGGCACGGCGGCATTCAGGATGAAGCCGATCATGATCATGTAAATGGCGGCTGTGGGGTGGTGGACATCCAATTGTGCAAAGGCAAAGCTGCCTTGAGCATTGCAGTGCCAGACCATGCCACCCAGCAGGACAAGACCCCCAAACACATGCACCAGCAGGTAACGGTAACCGGCCCCCAGCGATTCGCGCCGGCCACGGAACCAGATGAGGAACACCGACGAAAAGGCCATCAGCTCCCAGAAGAGGAACAGGGTGATGAAATCGCCCGCGTAGATGCAGCCGATCGAGCCGGCCACGTAAATCCAGGAGGCGATGTGTTGTCCGTTGTCCTTGACGTGCAGGCCGTAGAGTGTGCCCAGGATGCACATCAGGCTCATGATGTAGCCAAAGACGGAACTGAGGGCATCGACGCGGCCAAAGACCAGGGTCCAGTTCAGGAAGGCGACTTCGCCGAACGTTCCCTTGGACATGGCCACTATCCGCGCAAAGACAAGGATTGGAATCAGCAGCAAGTACGCCCTCTTCAGGCGCGCGGGCACCAGGGGAATCAGCAGGCTTCCCAGGATCAGGATCAGCGAAGGATGGACCCAGAGATTACTCATCGTAGTAATCCTCTCGCGTCATGATACCGGCGTGGCCGAACCACTTCGAGACGATGATGATCAGAACGCAGGCGATGAAGCCGAATGCGGCCCAGAATCCCGGGAAGTGCTCGATGCTCGTGTGCGCGTGTTCCTTATCGACAATCGCGGGGATGGCATCCAACAGCACCACAAGCGCCAGCGCCATGAAGCAGAGGCGCACGAGGGTCTTTAAGTGGTTTCGCAGGAACTCGATGAATTTGACAAGTTTCATTAGAGAACAGCGTGGACGAAGCTCATGAAGAAGCCGGGATAGAGGCCGATGACCACCGAAATGGCGGCTGTGATGGCAAGGGGCACCACCAACAACGGATGCGCCTCCATGTATTTATGTTTCACATCGGCTTCGGAAGCTTTGCCGAAGAAGCCCTGGTAAACGACCGGAGCAAAGTACGCCGCGTTTAGCAGCGTGCTCACCAGCAGCACGCCAATAATGCCGATGGAACGCGCATCCCATGCGCCGTTGAGCAAATACCATTTGGTCACAAAACCCGCCACCGGTGGTGCGCCGATCATGCTCAGCGATGCCAGGGCAAATGCGCCAAAGGTGAACGGCATCACGCGTCCCAAACCGCTCATCTCCGAAATATTCTTTTTGTGCGTGGCCACATAGATCGCGCCGGCGCAGAAGAAGAGGGTGATCTTCGAAAAAGCATGGTTGGCGATGTGGATCAGGCCGCCCTCGATGCCCGTGTCGCTCAGCAGAGCAACGCCCAAGATGATGTAGGAGAGCTGGCTGACCGTGGAGTAGGCGAGCCGCGCTTTCAAGTTGTCTTTGCTTAGGGCTACGATGGAACCGACCACAATTGTGATGGAAACGAAGTAGGCTGTGGGCATGCCAAGGTTCAGATCGTGCATCGTCTGAGTGCCGAAGACGTAGAGCATGACGCGGACCGTGGAAAAGACTCCGACCTTGACGACGGCGACGGCGTGCAGCAACGCGCTGACGGGCGTCGGCGCGACCATCGCGCTTGGCAGCCAATTATGAAACGGCATCACGCCGTTCTTGGCGAAGCCCAGGATGCAGCAGGCATAAAGCGCAGCAATAATGCCGTGATGCACACTGAGCGGGATGATACCGGTGCGGATGTTGTCCGCAAAATCCAGGCTGCCCGTCAGAACGTAAATGAGCACCATCGCCGGAAGAATCAGCCCCTTGGCCGTGGCGGTCAGGTAGGTTAGATACTTCTTCCCGCCTTCGTAGCTTTCTTCATCCTGGTGATGAGCCACCAGCGGATAGGTGCAGATGCTGACGATCTCGTAAAAGAGATACAAGGTGAGCAGGTTGTCCGAAAAGGCGCAGCCCATTGCCCCAAACAAGGCCAGGGCGAAGCATGTGTTGAAGCGTGTTTGTTCATGCTCTCGAAGCCCGCGCATGTAACCCGCTGAGTAAAAGACCGTAATGACCCAGAGAAACGAGGCGGACAGGGCGAAAACCATCGATAGCGCGTCGGCCCGCAGCGCAATGGTCAACCCGGGCAACAATTGGAAAAGGGTGAAGTGTAACTTCTGTCCAGCGTGGACGGCCGGAATTAGTGAAGCGGTAACGATAAAAAGGGTTGCGGCGGCGAGAAATGAGCAGGTTTCCCGCACATTGGGTCGCTTGCCGCTGGCCATCACCAACCCTGCCCCGATGAGCGGGGCCAATACTGCCAGCAGGAGTCTGATATCTTGAGAAGGTGCCATTGGACTAGCCGTTGAGTTCGGATAGCTCCTTCGTCTTGACGGAGCGGTAGTTGCGATAGACGGCGATGATGATGCTGAGGGCGATGGCGATTTCGGCCGCGGCCAACCCCATGATGAAGAGGACAAAGATCTGTCCGACAGTCGGGTCGGGCACCCTAAAACGGTTGAAGGCCATCAAATTCAGCGAGGCGGCCGAGAAGATCAGTTCGCCCGAGATCAGCATGCCAATGAGTGTGCGACGGCGCAGCAGGCCGAAGATACCAATGGCAAGCAGCAGGGCCGCGACGATGAAGTAGAGGTCCGGGCGATCCGGCAGAGGCGTTGGCGTCATTCTTTGGTCCTTCCAGTACGCGCGATGGCCAGGGCCCCAATAATCGCCACCAGGAGCGCGAGGGAGATGAGCTCGAAGGCCATGCTGTAAGTTGTGAGCAGGGAACGTCCGATCTGAGCGATGGAGCCGTCGTTGACGCGGACAACCGGAGTGGTCCAATCCTGGTGTGCGCCCAGGTACCAGAGACCACAGAACATCGCGACGCAGATGAGGAGCGCAAAGCCTCCCCAGAGAATGGTCGAGGAAAGTTTGTCATCGCGGACCGGTTCATCGGGCTCGGCCAACATGACCGCGAACACGATGGTGACGCAGACGGCTCCGACGTAGATGAGGATCTCCATCAATGCCAGGAACGGGCTATGCAGGAAATAGTAGAGCCCGGCCAGGCCGATGCAGCAGATGGCGAGGCCGCAGACGCTCCGAATGATGCGCGCGGTCAGCGCGGCGATGAGAGCCCCCGCAACGGTCGTCGCGGCGCAGAGCAGGAACACCCCGCCGACAATCATCTGTGAAGCGGGAAACGAAGTCATTTCGCAGCGGCGGTGGGTTGAGAGTCGAGGGCCGCAGGCTGGGCGGGGACGGCAGACAGTGGAGGGGCGGAAGCTGTGGACGGCGGGGCGGTGTTGGCTTCCGGAACCGGAGCTTGCGAGTTGACAGTCGCTTGCAGACGTTCCGCTTCCTGGCTCTCCACTTCCAGTCGTTTGAACAAGTCCATGATGAACTGTTCCTTGCTGGTGCTGGCGAGGTTGTACTCGCGCGAGAAGCGGATGGCCCCGTCGCGGCAGGCTTCGACGCAAGAACCGCAGAGGCTGCACTTGGTGAAGTCCAGCATGTACTCGGTCACGGATTTCTTCTTTGCGCCGTCCAGTTTGGCGCCATCGACCGTGATGCAGTCGCTGGGGCAGGCCCGTTCACAGAGTTTGCAGGCGAAACACTTGGGTTTGCCGGTCTCCGGGTCGCGCACCAGCTCGATATGCCCTCGAAAACGGGTAGCCATTTTCAAGGATTCGTGCGGATACTGCACGGTCACGCTCGGCTTGAAGAACTGGCCGAGGGTGATCTTCATGCCAGTGACCAGGCTG
The DNA here is from genome assembly GCA_037130375.1 of Verrucomicrobiota bacterium. Classification (GTDB taxonomy): domain Bacteria; phylum Verrucomicrobiota; class Verrucomicrobiia; order Limisphaerales; family UBA8199; genus JAPLUA01. Next base: position 4,259 of record JBAXTC010000182.1, read on the forward strand.
CCAAACCCGGTGACGATTTCCTTCAGAGAGTTTTTCATGCGTGGAAGAGCTTCAAGAGCTTGATCATCCCGCTGGAGAGGATGAGGGTGAGCAAGGAGACTGGGATCAGTATCTTCCAGGAGAGGTTAAGGAGACCGTAGAACTGGGTTCTCGGGAAGGTCCAGCGAATCCAAACGACCGAGAACACCAGAAAATACATCTTCACGAGGAACCAGACGACACCGGAGAAGACCCCAATGGGACTCTGCCAACCGCCGAGGAACAGGACGGTGCCGAGGGCGCAGCCGAGAAGAATATTGGCGTATTCGGCCATAAAGAACACGCCGAAGCCCATGCCCGAGTATTCGGTGTAAGCGCCGGCGACCAGCTCGCTCTCGGCTTCAGCCATGTCGAAGGGGGCGCGGTTGGTTTCTGCCAACATGCAGGTATAGAAAATGAGAAAAGTGACGGGCATGAGCGGATTGACCCACACCCGGAAAATGTTCCAGTGCCAGAATGCGCCGGCCTGTTGCTGCACGATTTCGTTTAGATTCATCGTGCCGGTGACCATGATCATCGTGATGACCACCAGCAGCATCGGGATTTCGTACGCAACGTTTTGCGACACGACGCGCGCGGCAGAGATAATCGCGTACTTATTCCGCGAAGCCCAACCCCCGAGCATGATGGCCATGACGTTGATCGAGCCGAAGGCAAAGATCATCAGCAACCCGACGTTGATATTGCGGGCGGCGAGATTCTCACCCCACGGGATCACGGCCAGGCTCATCAGGACGGGGGACATCATCAGCAGCGGGGCCACCCGGAACAGGGTGGTGTCCACGCCGGCCGGGACGATCAACTGCTTGGACATGAGTTTAGCCGCGTCCGCGATGGGCTGCAGCAAGCCCGCCCAGCCGACTTCCGTAGGGCCGGGGCGACGCTGGAACCGGGCGGCGCCTTTTCGTTCGACCCAGACCAGGTAGGCGGCGTTAAGGCCGACAAAGGCCATCATACCGCATAGGAATAGCACCAGCCGGTATGGCTCAGTAGAGAGGAGCTTGAAAAGGTTGGAGAGGGCCTGAGTCATGTCGAGATGACCTCAGCCTTCCTTCGCGGAAATTGTCTGCGCTGGCTCAATCGTTGGCTGGCGAATGATTCAGCGCGCAGGAAAACCGGCCCTGAGTGAGTGTTGATGCATCGAAAACCAGTATGGAACAGGCCCGGAATTCGACTCTCCAAAGATTGGCATTTGTTGCGCATTTGTTGCTTGGTATCCCCCGGAATGGCTGCCTGCTCAACGATCGATGTCGGGGATGACGAGGTCCAGACTCCCCATCAGGGCGAGGGCATCCGGCAGCAGCATTCCCTCGCTGGCTTCCTCGAACAGGCTCAGATTGGAGAGCGACGGGGTGCGGAGCTTGACCCGGTAGGGGATTTCCTTGCCGTCGCTGACGATGCGGACCATGAAACGGCCACGAGCGGCTTCAACCGCGTAACAGTAATCGCCCGCAGGAAGTTTCAAAACCCGCGGCACCTTTTCGGCCATGACGGGCCCGGCGGGCAATTTGTCGAGCGCTTGCTCGATGATGCGGAGGCTTTGAACCATCTCCTCCATGCGAACCAGGTACCGGGCCATGGAATCGCCATCCTCAACCGTGGGGATGACGAAATCGAATTCCGGATAGGCGGAGTAAGGCTCGATTTTCCGCACGTCATACGGCACCCCGGAACCCCGAATGACCGGCCCGGTCGCGCCGTATTTTCGGCACATATCCTTGCTGATGGGGCCGATGTCGATCAGGCGTTTGCGCAGGATGATGTTGTCGGTGACCAGGCTCTTATACATCTTCAGCCGCGGCCGCATTTGGGCGATGAAATCACGGGTGCCCTTGATGAACTGGTCGTCGATGTCGTTATAGAGCCCGCCGATGCGATAATAACTGTAGGTGAGACGCGAGCCGGTGATGGCTTCGAGCAGATCGAGAATCTTTTCGCGATCATCGAAGGCATAGAGCAGGGGGGTGAAACCGCCGAGGTCGAGCAGGAACGCACCCCACCAGACGAGGTGGCTGGAGATACGGTTGAGTTCGGAGGTGATGACGCGAATGTATTCGGCGCGAGGCGGCACCTGGAGTTTCGCCGCACGTTCCACCGCACCGACGAAGCCGTGCGTGTAGGTCATCGCCGACAGGTAGTCGATCCGGCTGGTATTGGGAAGGAACTGGGCGTAGGTGCGGTTCTCGCCCATTTTCTCCTGCATACGGTGAATATAGCCGCAGACAGGCTCGGCGCGCACAATGTATTCGCCGTCCATGACCATCTTGACGCGCAATACGCCGTGGGTGGCGGGATGCTGCGGTCCGAGATTAATGACGAAGGTCTCGCGTGGAGCGCCATCGGGAGTTATCTCTGTCTTGACTTGTTCTTTAACTATCACGTCGTAAAATCCTTCCGCAGCGGGTGATAATTGGCATCTTCGGGCAGCAGGAACGGCGTGAGATTGGGATGGCCGAGGAACCGGATGCCAAAGAAATCATGGGTCTCCCGCTCGTGCCAATCCGCGCCCGGGAAGACCTTCCGTATGGTGGGGAGTTCCGGGTTGTCCCGAGGAATCCGGGTGCGAAGAACGACCCGCAAGGCTTTGGCGGGGTGGAAATAATCGTAAACGACTTCCATCTGGCCTTGCGCCATCCAGTCAACGCCGGTGATGGTGTCCAAAGCCAACCCTTCCTTGTCGAGTTGCGCCGCGGCCGAGACGACCTGGTCAGGGGGGACCGTGGCATCCAAATGGTAGCCTTTGGCGGCGTAATCGACCGCCTGAAAAGGGATGGGCAGGTGGGCCAGAGGGTTGTCTGCGTTCATTCTGATTTTACGACCGGCCAGCGCCGTTTGCCGGTAAGCTTCTCTTCCAGTTTCAGCAGACCCTCGATAAGCGCTTCGGGCCGCGGCGGACAACCGGGGATGTAAACATCAACGGGAAAGAGCTTATCGACGCCTTCAACAACAGCGTACTGGCCGGGAAAGACGAACGGACCGCCGGAGATGGCGCAGTTGCCCATGGCGATCACCCATTTAGGCTCTGGCATCTGGTCGTAGAGGGTCTTTACGGCGGCAGCCATCTTCTTGTTGACGGTCCCGGCGACGATCATGACATCGGCCTGGCGCGGCGAGGGGCGGAAGACTTCCGCGCCGAACCGGGCGAGGTCGAACCGGGAGGCGCCGGCGGCCATCATTTCAATGGCGCAGCAGGCGAGGCCGAAGGTCAGGGGCCAAAGGGAGTTGGCGCGACCGAGCGCAAGCAACTCATCCAACTTGGCAAACTTAACGTAAGGCAAACAATCGCTCAGATCCTGGGAACTGCCTTGCGGGGCTTCCATTCGAATATTCCTTTCTTCCAGGCATAAACGATCACCAGAGAGAGAATCCCCACAAAGATGAGCATTTCAACAAAGTCCCGGATCACAAATTCACTGATGCGGTTATAGACCAAAGCGACGGGAATGAGAAAAAGGACGTCCACGGCGAAGGCGACGAAGACCAGCGCGTAGAGGTAATAGACCGCGCTGTAGCGAATCCAGGCGTCGCCGATCGGGTCCATGCCGCACTCGATGGCCTGATCGGTCTTGTTGGCGCAGTTGCGCGTTTTACGCGCGGCCAGCAAATGCACCACCACGAAGGGGCCAAGCGCAAAGGCCAGGCCGCCCAGGCAATAGGCGAAGATGTAGATCAGATCAGTGGAAAAAGGTTCTTCCATACCGATCAACCATTATTCTGCACAAAACACGTCAAATTCATCATGGCCAGTCTCAAGCCGGAGCGCCTCCGGGTCAATATTAAAGATCGCATCCCTATAATTAGATACGCTACATCTTGTCAGCGGGCGCGGCGCTGGCATGGAAGTGGTTAATCGTGAAGACAATCCGGCTATTGACTTTGATCGATTACGCGCTTGCAATCGTGGCCGCTCGGCACATAGTGGGACTCCAAAAACCAGAACCCTCAATTATGCCACTAAAATCCTCCCGTTTCTCCCGTCGTGCTTTTGTCGAAAATTCCGCGCTGGCTGTCGGACTTCTGGGCGCCGCCGGGCTGGCGCCGGCCAGCAGCTCCGGGGCCGAGGCAACTGAGACGTCGCCGGTCGCGCCTGGTTCTGGGGTCAACGCCCGGCGGCATGGCGCGAAAGGCGATGGAAAAACCAACGATTCCAAAGCTCTGCAGGCTGCCCTGGACGCAGCCCAAACGAACGGCCCGATCTGCCATGTTCCAGCCGGACTCTACCGTTTGGACGAGCCGTTGACAGTCCCGCCGGGGGTCACTTTGTGCGGCGCTTCTGGCGGAGTGCCCCACAGCGAGCAGCCGATCGGCACGGTGCTGCTGGCATTTGGCGGCCGCGGCCAGGCGGACGGAGAGCCGCTGATTACGCTCAAATCGAATGGCGTGGTTCGCAATCTGGTGATCCATTATCCGGAACAAAGCCTTCCGGAAGTGGCGCCCTATCCGTGGTCGATTCGCGTTGACGGCGAGTTGTGCCAGGTGCTCGACGTCACTCTAACCAATCCCTACCAGGCCATCGATTTGGGCACCAAATGGAACGAACTCCACCTGGTTCGCAACGTCTTTGGCTGTCCGCTCAAGATCGGCATTTACATCGATCAATGCACCGACATCGGTCGCATCGAGAACGTCCACTTCAACCCGAACTTCTGGACTCGCATGGCGTTGAAGCCCGGTTTTGCGGGCGGGGACATCAAGGGCTATCTGGAAAAGAACCTGGTCGGCTTCAAGATCGGCAAGACCGACTGGGAGTTTATCACGAACAGCTTTGTGATCTTCCCGCGCATCGGATTTCACTTCGATGACTTTGGGCACGGCCCCGGCAACGCCGTAATCACACAATCAGGGAGCGATATTTGTCCGGTGGCTGTCCGCGTGGACCGCACTCAACCTCACGCAGGGGTGCAGATCGCCAATGGACAGTTTATGTCCACAATCGAAGTGGGGCCGGAGAATCGCGGTCCGGTGAAACTGGCGAATTGCGGCTTCTGGGGCACCGAAGCGACGCGGGAACATGTGCGGCATTCCGGCCCGAGCTCATTGGTCCTGACGGCGTGTCATTTCAATGGCTGGGACCGCGCCGGCAAGGGGGATCCCTGCATCCGTGCCAAGGGCGGTCGGCTGGTGGTCAATGGCTGTGAGTTTATGGAGGAAGGCAAACGAGCCATCGTCCTCGAGAAGGGCTTGAAGGCGGCAACGATCTTCGGCTGCACCTTTCGCGGGCCGGACGCGATTTTGGACCAGTCCGGCGCGGAAGTTCAGATCGGGCTGAATACGAAGGCGTGAAAAGCAACCGCGCCGACTCCTAGCGCGCCGAGCCGCACAGGGCCCACAGCAGGATCGCCGAGGCGGTGCCGTCCATCGTCGGCTCGTTCGAGGAATAATCCTGCACGTCGTCATGATACACCGCCTGCCCTTGAAACAGCGTCAGTGGATCCGGTTCACTGATGGCGACACCTTTGAGGGAATTGAAAATGCGCTCATAGACGGGACCGTCCACCAGGCCGCCCCGCACCGGGCGTTTGGCCAATTGCATGGTCATCAGGTGCGGGTCCTTAGGATAAACGCCGCCGATTTCGGTGAACATGGAATAGCCCCACGGATTTCGGCCCAGGAGCCAGTCGCGATGCTTGGCGGCAAACTCCCGGTAGCACGGGTCACCGGTCATCAGTTCATAGAGCAGGCATTGAGTGGCCAGTGCGGCGGTCAGATTGTTTGAGCACCAAATAAACGGCACGCCAATGCGGTAGGGATTGTTCTCGCCGGCGCTGATGCAAAGTCCGATGCCGGCCCGGTACCAGCCCGCAAGGGTCTTTTTGAACTGGCGGTCCACGAGTTCATAGAGCCGGAAGTGCCCTGCGTTCATAAATGGGTAATACTGGTAATGGCCCGTCTGCTGCTGCCCCATCCAGGACTCCGCGGCGGCGAGGTTCGCATACCGCTTGGCGTCCTCGAGATACTGCCGCCGGGCTGTGGCGCGGAAGAGCTCCGCTGCGCCCCACTCCATGTCGTCGGCCCAGGTGGTTTCCTCGTAACGGTACGGCGTACTGTAGGAATTGCCCTGCTGAACGCCTTCTTTGGCACGGCCCAGAGCATAGACTTCTTTGCCGGCCTGGAGGCATCGCTCGGCGAACGCCTGCTGTCGCGGGTCATCTTTCCATATCTGGTAAGCAAGGGCCATTGCGGCGGCGTAACGGCCGGCGAGATTGGCGACGCCGGTGGACTGACTCTTGTAGTTTTTCAGGCCCTGCGGCTGGCCGTCGGCGAAATACACGACGCGCGCGCCGCCTCTGCCCCAGCCAAAATCGGCGATTTCATTCTGCGGCAGACGCCGCCCGGCATGGTCCCGGTCGTCCGCGACCTGATGATAGAGATGGTCGGGTGCGGGATGGAGTTTAAGCATCCAGTCCAGGCCCCAGCGCGCTTCATCGAGCAGGTCCGGGATGCCGTTCGGGTATGGCTGGCCCAGCGCATTGAAATGATCAGAGGTCAGAGATCCGAGGTCAGATGCCAGACTTCGGCCGTTGGCCTTGGGCCGGCTCAGTTCGTATGCCAACAGCATTTGGGCGGTGGCATTTCCGGAGGTGAGCAGATACTTGAGCAAATCCGCAGCGTCATGCCAGCCGCCCCGCGCATCTACATGCGTGCCGTTGGTTAGGGGTCCATACGCCGTGCGGCCATCGAACGGATGGCAGGCGGCGTCGAGCCACGGATTGTAGCCGCAGCGCTGTTGGCGCATGAATTCGAGCAGTTGTCCGGGTAGCGCGCCGTAAACACCTGCATCAATGGCGAAGGGCAGCGATTGGGATTGGCCGACGCGGAGAACGTAACGGCCAGGCGCCTTCACCGAAGAGAAATCCAATTCTACATGGTGGTCGAATTGACCCCATTTCACGCCGGGCACGGGCCTGGCTTTGCCTTCAAATGCCACTGTGTCCGAGTCAGCCACGATCAGGGAAAAGGATTCAGGCAAAGCCGATTTGGCAAAGGCGACGCCTATTTTTGCGTCGTGCGGACGGTAGCCGACCTGATTGGCGCGGATGAAGATTTCCCCGGCATGGAGGACAGCGAGGTTGGCCGGGAGAATGAGCAGAACGATACAGAGGCGTTTGGCAGGATTCACAGGATTTGCAAGATTGGTTTCATTCTCTCCAGGGTGGTTTCAAGAAATCGTAGCCGCCGACGGCAGTCGGCGCTAACACT
>JBAXTC010000183.1:0-11492 GCA_037130375.1 Verrucomicrobiota bacterium
GCTGAAGGTTAGACTTCCCGCATGACCTGGAACCTGGGCCTGCTGCTATCGCGCGCGCTGCTGCTGAGCAGCGCGGCGGCGGCGTTCTAGTCGTCCACGAGAGTTTACTGAACATCACTGCCGAATCCGGCGGTGGGGTTTTTGTATGCCTGACCGCCGGGCGGCCTTAACCATAAACTGAAACAACAATGCTAAAGAAACCGTCCAATAAATACCGTCCGTTCCCGCCGGTGCATTTGCCGAAGCGTCAGTGGCCAAATCGCGTTCTGAAACGCGCGCCCATCTGGTGCAGCGTCGATCTGCGGGATGGCAACCAGGCGCTGGCCGTCCCGATGAATGTCGGCCAGAAGCTCGAGCTCTTTCAGACGCTCGTGAAGTGCGGATTCAAGGAAATCGAGGTGGGCTTTCCGTCGGCCTCGAACACCGAGTTTGCTTTCAACCGGCGGCTGATCGAGGAAAACCGCGCGCCCGACGATGTCTGGTTGCAGGTGCTCGTGCAGGCGCGAGAGGATTTGATCGAGCGGACATTCGAGTCTTTGGTGGGAGCCAAACAGGTCATTATCCACATGTACAATTCCACATCCCCGGCCCAACGGCGCGTGGTGTTTGGCATGTCTAAAGAACAAATTGTGGGTGTCGCTGTCCACGGCGCCAAGCTCATCCAGGAGCGCCTGCCGCGTCTCAAAGGCACCAAAGTGAGGCTCCAGTATTCGCCGGAGAGCTTTAGCGCGACCGAAGTTGATTTTGCCAGGGAGGTTTCCGAGGCAGTCATGGACGTGTGGCAGCCCACGCCGCGGCGGAAGATGATTCTGAACCTGCCGGATACGGTGGAGGCAGCCACGCCCAATGTTTATGCCGACCAGATCGAGTGGATGTGCGGGAATATTCGGAACCGCGATTCTCTTCTGATCAGCTTGCACACGCATAACGATCGGAGCACCGGGGTGGCGGCGACGGAATTGGGTTTGCTTGCCGGCGCGGACCGGGTTGAAGGGACGCTTTTCGGCAACGGTGAACGCACCGGCAACCTCGACCTGGTTACGGTGGCGCTAAACCTCTATATGCAGGGCATCGATCCCAAGCTCAACCTCACCGACCTCAACTCGATTTGCGAGGTGTATGAACGATGCACGGGCATGACGGTGCCCCCGCGCCAGCCTTATGCCGGCGAGCTGGTTTTTACCGCGTTCAGCGGCTCGCACCAGGACGCGATCAAGAAAGGGCTGGCAGAGTGGGCAAAGGGCGGCCGGCGGCATTGGGACGTGCCGTATCTGACGATTGATCCGACCGACATCGGCCGGGAATACCGCGAGGTCATCCGCGTGAACAGCATGTCCGGCAAAGGCGGGGTAGCCTATCTGCTCGAGAGCGAATTCGGCATCGAGCTGCCCAAAGACATGCAACGCGAGTTCGGTCCGATTGCCAACAACGAAGTGGACCGGCTGGGACGGGAGGTCAGCGGCGCTGAGCTGAAGGCGATGTTCTGGCGGGAATACATCGAGCGTGCCGCGCCCTGGCAACTCAAGCGATTCGAAGCCGAGAACCGCAATGGAACGGTGCGCTGCCGAGCGCGCTTATTGCGTGAGGGCAAGCCGGTCGAGTTCTCCGGCCAGGGCAACGGCCCGCTGGCGGCGCTGGTCCACGGGTTCGGCACGGCGGACGTGCCACGCTTCGAGATCGCGAACTACAGCGAGCATGCCTTGAGCGCCGGGGAAGAAGCTGCCGCCATCGCGTATATTCAAATCAAGCACCCCAACGGCCGCACACGATGGGGCGCCGGGGTGGATACCAACATCGAACTGGCCTCGGTCAAGGCTGTGCTGAGCGCCTTGAATCGCTCGTGAATTACAGGCCCGTGGCGAGGGGTGAGTCACCCGCCACGGGCTTCTTCCATATCGGCGCCACTTGCTTAAGTTGGTCGATAAGCCATTGGCAGGCGGCGAAGGCTTCGCCACGATGCGGGGCGGCCACTTCAACCCAGAGCGACGGCTCGCTCACTTTTACAACCCCAACGCGGTGAACCAGCCGCACCGATTCGAGGGGCCACCGCTTTTCCAGCTCATCGAAGAGCAGGCTGATCTGGTGCTCAGCCATGCGCTGAAATGCTTCATAATCAAGGGCGCTGATGTTCGTTCCTGCTTCGGTCCCGCGCACCACCCCCAGGAAATAGACCACCGCTCCCATCGAGCGCGAAATCGAGCGTTCCCTAAGCAGGACCGCCTCGTCAATCGGTTCAGCCGTAATCTCGAGGCGCCGTTTCATGCCTTCCAACAACAATCAGTTCCCGGAAATATTATCCCCCTTGCACCGGTGGGAATAGCGAGACCTCATCGCCTTCTTTCAACACGCAGCGCCGATCCTGGTAATCGACGCCGACAGCAATCAATGTCGAGCGCTGCGCTGCGGACAATTCTGGGAAGCGAACAATCAGTCTTTGCAGAAGCTCGTCCACCGTGCTTCCTGCGGGCAGGGTTTCTGTGAGCCGGCCGCAGCCAGTCAGATCTTTGAACCAGGAGTAGAACCCAACCGTCACACGCATGCTGGAGGGATCAGGCCTTGCGGTCTTTGGACGCTCGCTGGGACAGGTCGGAATTAACCCGCTGGCATGCTTCCTTGTAAATGTGCGGATGCAGCACGCCGACGAAAGGCAAGTTGCGGTAGCGCTCGGCAAAATCCAGTCCGTAGCCGACGACAAAGAAGTCGGGGATTTCAAAACCCACATAGTCTGCTTCGACATCTTCCACGCGGCGGGCGGCTTTGTTCAGCAGGACGCAGGTTTTGATCCGGCGCGGTTTGAGCGCCCGAAGCTTGTCCCGCACGCGGTAGAGCGTTTTGCCGGTGTCCAGGATGTCGTCCACAAGCAGCACATCCCGGCCGCGCACGTCAAGCCGGAGTTCCTTGGTAAAGACGAGGTCACCCGATTCGGTGCCGACGCCGTAGCTGGAGACGCCAATGAAATCGAGACGCAACGGCAGCGAGAGATTGCGGATGAGGTCGGCCAGAAACATCACCGTGCCATTGAGCAGCGAGACGACGACCATTTCGCGTCCGGTAAAGTCCCGGACGATGTCGCGTGACATCCCGCGGATGCGCCGCGCGATTTGGTCGTCGGTGATCAAAATACGTTCCACCTCCTTACGCCAGCGCATGGGCACGCGCGCCGTAAACCGGGTTGGAACCGTGGCCGCTGATTGTCTCATAGATGGGACATAATAAAGGGCGACTTCGGCTTGCCGAGATTATTCTTGAGCAAATTCAGTTTCACGAACCACGAACCTTGCGGTGGGGTTCGAGTTGCGGCAGCCGGGAACGATGCGGCGTGAGTTTAGATATGCTTTGAATCCTGTTCGTCCTTTACCGTGTAGCCGGTTTCCTGCCGTTTGAAGTTAACTTCGTTCTTCCGAACGTATGCTTGGAAAACGTCATCCGCGCTCATACCCAGCACTTGGGCGAGGCTAATGAGAAAGTGAAACAAGTCCACGACCTCGACGCGGGCGTTCTGCTCGTCGAACTTCTGGTACTTGGCCCACCATTTCCAGGGGACGCTGTCGGTCAGTTCGGCGATTTCCTGAGACATAGCGCGGCAATAATTGAGCAGCCATGTGGTCTTCTGGGCGTCGGTCATGCCCTCGGTGTGGACGCCGATCCGTTCATTCAGGTCTCTCTGCATCCGAAACAATTCGCCGAGCTGGTCTGGTTTGTCCATGAGACGAGAATACCAAAGGCCGAGGTTCGGAGATAGGGGAAAAATCCGAATTTGGCCTTTGAAGCGGAGCCGCGAGAGCGTATAAAGAACGGTATGCGAACGTTGCCGGAGTTGTTAGCCAACGGCGGGCTCATGCTGTGGTTGATTCTGCTGGTGAGCGCGGTGGCCGTGGCGGTGTTCATCGAGCGGTTTCTTTATTGCCACCGCGCTCAGATCAATTCGACCGAGTTCCTGAACGGCGTGCGAACGGTCCTCAAGCGCGACAACGTGGTCGAGGCCTTATCGATTTGCGATGCGACCCCCGGGCCCGTTGCGCGGCTGGTCAAGACCGCGATTGTCAATCGCGGCCACGGCCGCGAGCGCGTGCGCGAGGCGCTGGAAGAGACCGGGCTGGTGGAGGTGCCGCGTCTCGAGGAAAAGCTCAGCTTGCTGGCTACGATTGCCCAACTCGCCCCGCTGCTCGGTCTGTTGGGAACCGTCCTGGGGTTCATCAAGACCTTTGCCTATATGCAGGGGCAGGGCCTTTACGCGCATCTGGGCGATCTTTCGACCGGGATATGGCAGGCACTGATTTGCACCGCGGCGGGTTTGGCAGTCAGCATCCCGGCGCACGCGGGCTACAACTACCTGGTCAGCCGGGTTAACTCCATCGTGCTCGACATGGAACGCGCCTCCACGGAAATCACGAACATCGTCATGGAGGCCGGCAAACCGTGAAGACGCCGACTTGGCCATGAAATTCCACCGCAACGCCCGCATCTTCCAGGGCCGCTTGGATGCCGCCCCCTTTGCCGCGGTGCTTGTCTTGATGGTAATCTTTTTAATGGCGGGCTCCCTGGTTTATACGCCGGGCGTCCGTCTCCAACTTCCGGTCGTCAATGATTTGCCGGGCCTGGACCAGCGGTCTGTCCGGGTGGCGGTTGACAAGAATGGGCAACTGTATTTTGAAAACCAATGGATCGAGGAAACTGAGCTGCGCAACCGATTAACCAAGATTGCGAAGGATTCAAAAGAGCCGTTGACGCTGTTGGTGCAGGCAGACAAAGAGGCCACTAACGAGATGATTGTTCGCCTTACACAGCTTGCGTGCAAAGCAGGCATCGCAGAAGCGTTTCTGGCCGTGCTGCCGCGTCCGTTCCCCGAACCGTCCCGCCCGTCGCTGCCATGATCTGCGCCCCGATTGAACCGCGTAGCTGGCCGCAGCGCCGCTGGTGGTTTTTCATTGCGCTGGTGTTCAGCGTCCAGGTCGGCTTGATCTTTTGGCTGAGCGACAAGTCGCAGGCTCGACCCCGGCGGCCTGGCTTGGTCCCCGCGCTCCGTCTCGCCGGAAACGTTCCCGCCGACCTCCTGGCACTCAATGACCCCACGCTGTTCGCCCTGCCACACCGCCAGGGGTTTTCCGGGCTGGCGTGGCTGAGAATTCCACGGCCGCCGTTTCGCTCATTCGAATGGTCCGAAGACCCGCGATGGCTTCAGATTTCCGTTCAGCGGCTGGGCGCGGTGTTTGGCCGGGTCATGGAACCTGATGACCAGAATTCGCTGCCGACCCTGGCCAGACCCGTGCCCCAACTGACAATCGGCGAAATTCCTCTGCCGAGGGCCGATACCGGGCGATCACTGCTGCGACTGGAAGGTGATTTGACCAGGAGGAGGTTGAGCACCCCGATCGCATTGCCGTCCAGATCGTCCGGGGAACTCCTGACCAAAAGCATCGTGCAAGTCATCGTTGGCGCAAATGGCCGGCTGGCGTCGGTGCCAATTCTGCTTCCTCCAGGCAGCGGTGACAAAGACGCTGATGATTACGCATTGCGGCAAGTCAAAACCGCTCGATTCGATCCCGTGACCACCAGCGAACCGGGCAGGAGCAGCAACCCGGTGACACACCTGACTTGGGGCAGGATGGTCTTTGAATGGCATACGGTTTCGGTGCCGCTCACCAACCCGCCCCCCGCAGGTCCATGAGCGGTGAGCAACTCGAACGCATAACTCATGTCCTTGCCAAACTTGATCCTCACCTATCTCGTAACTCTGTTGGGCGGCATCTCCGGCGTGGGAATCTACACCGAGCTGCGCCGCCGGCGCTTTCAGCCGCCGCCGGCCGAGGACCGCATCTTCCGGTGCCGCCGTTGCAGCTACGTTTATACCGATGACCCGGATGTGGATCGTTCGCGCTGCTCTCAATGCGGACGGATGAATGAGGCGATTGAGTTCTAAAAGGACGAATGACGACTGATCGGCGGCCTCTGGATGCCAGATGCGGAGTTGCATGAGGTCTCGGACGTTGAATCTCGGATTTGCATGGCCCTTCGGCTAGCATTCTTTTCAACTTCCCGTCTTCAACTCCACGACATCGTGCGGGGTGGCCTCGCGCTGCCCTGCGGGGCTGACGCGGATGAAACGAGCCTTCTCGCGAAGCTGGGTCAGATTGGCTGCTCCAAGGTAACCCATGCCGGATTGAATCCCGCCAATGAGCTGCGCCAGCACACGATCCACCGAGGGGGACATTTCCTTCAACGCCTCGACGCCTTCGGGCGCCACTTTGCGCGCAGGATCGGCTGTATGGCCGTAGCGTGCCGCGGACCCTTCTTTCATTGCAGCGAGACTGCCCATCCCGCGGTATTGCTTGTAGAGCTTGCCGCTGATTTCCATCACCTCGCCCGGGGTTTCCGGGCAGCCGGCAAGAATTCCCCCGCAGATGACGGCATTGGCCAGCGCCAGGGCCTTGACGATGTCTCCCGATTTGGTGATGCCGCCATCGGCGAGAATCGTGACGCGCTTCTTCTGCGCCGCCCGCGAGGCAACGTAAAGCGCCGTCAGTTGTGGAATCCCCACCCCGGCCACAATGCGGGTCGTGCAAATCGAGCCGGGGCCCTGGCCGACTTTGACGGCATTGGCACCGCAGTCGGCCAGAAACTCCACCGCGGCGGCGCTCGTCACATTGCCGGCGATGATGGGCAGCTTGGGAAACGCATCGCGCAGCATCCGCACCGTGTCGCCCACCCCCCGGCTATGCCCATGCGCCGTCGAGACGGCCACCACGTCCAAACCCCGCTCCACCAACTCGCCAACGTGGGTGAGAATCCGCTCGCGATCAAGCTCGCCAAAGGCGTTGCGCGTCGCCGAAACCGCTGCGCCGCATAACAGCCGAAACTGGGCGTCGCGCGCCGGCTTAAACTGCGCATTCCGCTCCTGCGTAATACGTTCCACGTCACTCATCGTGAACAGCCCGTGCAACCGGTCCTGATCGTCCACCACCAGCAGCTTATGAATCCCCGGATGTTCGGTGAAGAACCGGTCGGCTTTGGCAATCGGGTCGCGGCCCAGTTCCTTCTTGTTGACGGTGTGGACCTGTTGACGCGGTGTAAGCGCCTCGGCAACCTTCCGCTTGGCATACCGGTGCTTGACCACGTGGCCCGGCAACAAACCCACCAGTTTGCCTTGACTGTCCACCACCGGAAACGTGCTGAACGCAAACCGTTTCTTCGCGATCAAATCCAGCACATCTCCAATTGACTGGTCCGGCGCTGCTTTGATTGGCTCCTGAATCAGGCCGTGGACGTTGTTCTTCACCCGGCTGACTTCTGAAAGCTGTTCCCGCTCGGCCATGTTGTAATGAATAATCCCCAGCCCGCCGTTCAGCGCCATTGCAATCGCCATGCGCGATTCGGTTACGGTGTCCATGTCCGAGGAAATCACCGGAATATTCAGACTCAATCCCTCGCCGAGCGTCGTATCGAGCTGTGTGTCGCGCGGCAAAACCTCGGAATAAAGTGTCGCGAGCGTCACATCGTCGTAGGTCAGCCCGATGCTGTTGTAGGTCAGAAAAAACGCGTCCGCCGACTTGTAGAACTTGGAATCGAGGCTGTCAGGCTCTTTAGATGTTGGCATGGATTCAGTAAAAACGTTCTTCTTGAGGATACATGAACGCGGAATCGAACACAAGGGGCGAACCCTCATCTTCTGTCGTTGCTACTCAGGGCGAAGCGTGGCATATCGGTCCCGTGAAACATCTTACTGAACACCTCTGGTTTGAAGTGCCAAACCGTCGCGGGTTTATAAACATCACGCAAACCGTGGAGAATCTCGTGCATAAGAGCGGAGTCCTGGAGGGACTTTGTCTGGTGAACGCCATGCACATAACGGCGTCGGTCTTTATAAATGACGCTGAAGATGGGCTTCTTCATGATTATGATGTTTGGCTCGAGAGGCTGGCTCCGCACGCACCCACATCGCAATACCATCACAACCGCACCGGCGAGGATAATGCCGACGCCCACATGAAACGGCAAGTCATGGGCCGCGAAGTGGTGGTTGCGATTACCAAGGGCAAGCTCGATTTCGGCCCCTGGGAGCAGATTTTTTACGGAGAATTTGACGGCGGCCGTCGGAAACGCGCGCTGGTGAAAATCATCGGCGAGTAGTGCCCTGGCCAGACTGGAAAGGGGATTAGCCGGTCTCCGGAAGCGGGACCGATTGCTGCTGCGCCAGACGCAGAATCCATTGGCCGTAGGCGTAGATCATGACGGCGGAAACGACCCCGATGGCGGCGAAGACATACCACGTCAGGCCGACGTGGTGTGACTGGTAGAGGGCCTGCGTAAGCGTCTCGGGACTTTCGCCCGTGAACTGGACGAGCTTGGCGAAGGCTTCGCCAATGGGCAGGGCGTGCTCGGACACCTGCGCCGGCGGCAGGCCGCGTTGGACCAGCATCTGGCGGGCGAATTCGCCTTTGGCGGAGAAGATGTGATAGAGCTGGGGGCCGAGTTTCCCCTCGATGGTCCAGCCGATGAGAATGGGGGCCTGCGAGAAACCGATCCACATCGCCTTCTTGTCGGCCGGGGCGATGTTGCCCAGGAACTCGCTGAACTTGGGGCTGGCGAGCATTTCACCAACGCTGAAGATGATCATGGCCAGGACGGCGTATCCGATGCTATTGGTCGCCCCGAAGCAGGCGAGAGCGATGACGACGAAGATGGTGCCCACCAACATGCTGTTGGTGGCGCGCATTTTGGCGCTCAAGCCGGCAAACAGGAAGCAGGTGAGCATGATCATGCCGGCGTTGATGTTGACGATGCCCTCGGGCTGAATGGTCTGCCCGTCGGCGTCCATGCCAAGCAGAAATTTCCAAACCCCGCTGTGCGCGCCGCCTGCCCCGAAAAAGAATGTCACCATGGGCGCAGTGTCCACCCAATCTTCAATGTATTTGGGTAGCACGTCCCACAGCATGGGGAACATGAGCCACCAGACGGAGAAAATGATCAGGTAGAGGGCCAGGTGCGGCTTCTTGAGTTCGGCGAGCGCCTCGAGCACGAGGCTGCGTTGCTGCTCGTGGCCGTCGCGGAGGCGCTGCCGGCGGGCGAGGCGTTCCGCCTTGCCCGGCTCGCGGTAGGTGAGGAGAAGCAGGAAATTGCAACAGATAACCGCTGCGTTGATGTAAAAGACATATTTCCAGGCCAGCAAACGCATCTGCAAGGCGATGAGCGGACCAATCCAGCCGCCGATGTTCACCGTTTGATAAAAAATCCCCCAGGCCATCGAGCTGTTGCGGCGGTTGGTGGCTTTGATGAGCGTGCCTTGAACGCCGGGCTTAAAGATGGCTGTGCCGGTGGCCAGCAACATCGCGCCAGCGAAAAATCCCCAGTAACTGGGAAACCACGCCATGACAAGATAGCCCGCCGATTTGATAATGGTCGAGGCGAAGATGGTTTGCTTGTAACCGTAACGGTCCGAGATACCGCCCGTGAAAATCGGAATGAGCGATTGGGTGAGATTCCAGAAGAGCAGCAGGGTCCCGAACGTGGCCATGGTCACGCCAAGCCCGCCAGTGGATGCCGGACGTGTCGCGTAGAGCGTCGCCACCGCGCGGACGCCGTAGAAGGCGAGACGCTCGACCATCTCCATGCCGCCAACAATCCAGAAAACGTAGCTGAGGCTCGCAATGGCGGCCCACAGATCGAGTTGCTTTACATCGGTGAGTGTGGTCTCGTCAGAGGGCGGCGCCGGAGGCCGGCTCGTTTGTTGGCTCATGTCGCAGCCTATAATGCAGGAAAAATGACGGGGCGCAATATCGGTAATCGGTAGCCGGTAATCGGTGATCGGTAATCGGTAGGTCATGGCCGATTGCCTCAGCGTCCGTGCGGGAGTGGAAACGGGCTTCGCGGTTGCGCATGGCGCGCGATAAGAACAAGCGCGCCATGGGGGAACATACCACGGCTGGGAGAGTTGAATCTACCGCACAAATATGCGGGGAGTTTCATCTTGAAAAATCACCTGCCGATGGTTATCTACACCAGTGTCCGTAACGCGCTCTGAGTCGCAGCCATCTAATTATGAAAATGTCGTCTATTCACCGTCAATCTCAAACCATGGCCTGCGCCTTCGCGCTGTTGGCCTTCACGTTCGCGGGCTTCTCCGCCGAACCCGCGAAGATCACGTTATCCTCTCCGCAATGGTTGCGTGCGGGGGCGATTTACGAAATCTTCCCGCGCAACTTTTCTCCCGAGGGCAATTTCAACGGCATCACCGCCCGTCTGGACGAATTGAAAAACCTGGGCGTAAACGTCCTTTGGCTGATGCCCATTCACCCTCTTGGCGAAAAGATGCGCAAAGGCCCAATCGGCAGTCCCTATGCCGTGCGCGATTATTACGCCATCAACCCCGACTACGGCTCCGAAGCGGATTTCAAACGATTGGTTTCCGAAGCCCACAAGCGCGGGCTTAAAGTCATCATTGACATCGTCGCCAACCATACCGCCTGGGACAGCGTCATGATGGCGCATCCGGAGTTCTACAAGCAGGACGCCACCGGCAAGATCATCCCGCCGGTCAAAGAGTGGACCGACGTCGCGGGTCTAAACTACGAGAACCAGCAACTGCGCGAGTACATGATCGCGATGCTCAAACATTGGATCGATCCCGCAGGATTTGACCTGGACGGGTTCCGCTGCGACGTCGCCTACGAGGTGCCAACCAGTTTCTGGGAGCAAGCGCGCGTCGAGTTGGTAAAAGTCAAGCCGGACATCATCCTGCTTGCCGAGGCCAGCAAGCCCGAGTTGTTGACGAAGGCCTTCGACCTCGATTACTCCTGGCCGCTGCACAGCGCCCTCAACGACGTCTTGCAGCGCGGCGCGCCGGCTTCGGCACTGCAACGCTCTTGGGAGGAGACCCGAAAACAGTTCGCACCAGGCGCGCTCCACCTGCGCTTTTCCGACAACCATGACGAGGCGCGCGCGGTGGCCCGCTTCAGCATCAAGGGCGCCCTCGCCGCCTCCGCCTTCATGTTTGCCCTCGACGGAGTTCCTCTGCTCTACAACGGAATGGAAACCGGCGACGCGACGGAATCCGGCGACCCGGCGTTGTTCGAGAAAATGCCGGTCTTTTGGCATTCCAAGGACCGTCCGCCCTTCCAAGCAATCTACCAAGAGATGATTCGGCTGCGGACGCAATACCCGGCGTTTCGCAATGACCGCGTCATCTGGCTCAGCAACTCCGACCCGGCGAACCTCGTTACCCTCATGCGGTTGGATGACAAAGACGAATTCGTGGCCGTTATCAACTTCTCCAACCGCCCCGTCACCGGCTGGGTGGAGGTCTTGAACGACCGCGAGTTCAAACCCATGCGGTTTTCCGGAATGCCCGAAGCTCCCGCCGACGGTTTCCCCTTATTCCGCCTCAACGGCTTCGAATGGCGGGTCTATCACCGCGTCGTAAAGTAGGAACTGAGCGATGCAATCCCGTTGGGATTGACGGAATCTCCAAACTTCAGCCTCTGACCGCGCACGGAGTC
>JBAXTC010000184.1:0-11478 GCA_037130375.1 Verrucomicrobiota bacterium
GTGAGTCAATTGCTCGACCTGGAGCACGCGCCGGTTGGCGTCCAAACCGATCTGGAGCAAGGCCGGAAGGTTCTTGAGGCGTCGGCCCACCCCGAAGTCGTTCCTGGGCCACCCCGACAAAGATGACCCCTTCGGTCTATTTGAAGTTTCGCAGTTCTTGTTGGAGGATCCCATCCTTGCGCTGGTCCTTTTTAAAGCGAACCAACTCCAGGCCCTCCCGTTGGATGAACGCCTCGATGGCGTTGACAAACCGGGTGGTTATCTCGACAGCCTGCTTGGTGGAGGCGAAGCGGTAGCCCAGGTAACCGCGGCAGAAGGCGGCGATGCCACCCCCGCTGGTCAGTTTGGGTTGGTAGGTGTTGAGATACATGCGGTCGATACACTCCAGTTCCAGCACGACATGGTCTTTCTGGAGTTGGGCCAGGCTGTGGGTTATTTTCATGGCGAGTTGCGGTTGGGCATTGTTCTCCAATATTAGAATTAGAGCAACCGCCGCTTGTCGGCAATATTCAGGCGCCTTCGGGTGCCGCGCCGCCCAACCGGGCTCATGGATTGCCCATGATCATCAAAGTGGAAACACAACTAGCGGCATTGGACCGGAGGTCTGCGCCACACCTGAACAGTTACCTTTTTCGTTCAGGAAAGAGTGGCGGGCCTTTGGGGTGAAGAGTTGAAATAAGTGGTTTGCGCGGTTGGCGGCTTGTGCTGGAAAGCCTCTCGCAATTTCGACATTGCCACCATGCTAAGGATCTTTGCCAGAAGATGTCCGGCCGGTCGCTGTGGGGTCGGTGGAAAAGAGTCAAGCAGCAGCAAGGCAAGCAGAGCTATAACGAGCCGAAACGACGATGTGTCGAACTTGACACGGGGCTGTGCGGGGATAGGCTGCCGAAGATGAATCCAGTCCGCAGGCACGCTTCTCCGACCTTCGCAACCTCAGGCATGCAGTTTCCCGTCGTTCTTGGCATTGGCTTGTGCTTGTATCTGGCGGCAAGCGTCGGCGGCTTATGGGCTGGCGAGGATCGCCTGATCCTGCCTGGGGAGGTGGTGGCGAACAGCGAGCAGACGCCGCGGTTGTTCGATCTCGTCATTCTCGGCAACGAGCCAATCAAGCGGCCGTTGATCGGCGCAGTGCCGGAGTATATCGCCAGACCACAGGGTGGCGGCTTGGACTTCCTTGTCAAGAGCCAGCAGGTGGGCATTCGGATCGAGGAGGCGGTGTTTGTTACGCCTTCGACCACGATCTCGTGGTTTTGGCGGAAGGAGAAGGGCAACGTGTGCATCGTGCAGTTCGAGTTGATCAACCCGGCGACCAATCAACGACGGTATTTCGGCTATGGCGCGGGCGCGCTCAGCGAGGCGGTGTCGGGTGATCCGACGGTGGAGGTTTTCCTGGCGAAAGAGCTGCCGGCACAAGGCGTCAAAGTGGAACGAAACCTGTTTAGTGACATGCAGCAGGCTCTCGGCTGGGAGCAGGCAAAAATCGCCAGCGTTTATCTTTCGCCGTGGGACGGCGAGGCGGGGGTGTTCGGGGATATGGTGATTCGGGGTGCGAGCCCATCGGGCCCAACGGCCGGGGATTACCGGCGGCTTTCACGAATCGGCACCGGTCATTATCTTCCGTCGAAGCTGCCGGCTTATGACGGCAAACCTATCGAACGTTTCGACACCAGCTTTGAGGAATGCGCGCCAGGCCGGAACAGCAATGCCAACGAATGGAGCGCGTTTGGGGCCATCGGCGACCGGGATTCCAACTGCATGGGGCGCGAGATGTATGTGCGATACCCGCTCTATGACCTATGCTTCCGAGTCGTGGACGCTGGCAAAGAGGTTTTGCCGGATACGCTGGACACGTTTCGGCTCGGTTTGGTGAACGACCGGCTGCCGGCCATCTGGGGGGGCTGGCGGCATGGCGATCTGCTTTACAAGGTGTCGGTTATGACGGTGCCGGACAAGCTGAACGGCAACTTTGATCTCTATAAAATCGAGGTCCAGAATCCGACGGACAAAGCCGCGGCGAGCACACTGGCCGCGATTCTCGAAGGTCCGCCCGACATGCGGCTGGAAGATGGCGTGGCGCGGGGTCTGGGCGGCGCGCCGTTGCTGATCGCCGACCCGCCGTCGGAGCAGGCGCTCAAATTCCGCGAGTGGGGGCTTTGCGACAAGCGGGCGAAGGCTTATGCGACCGGTCCGGGGCCGGGCACCACGGAACCGGCGGTGGCCAATTACCGCGTCGGGCTGGACGGGGTGCCGGTGGTTTATCGCGTGAAGGCGGAGCCTGGCAGGAAGTATGTCGTCTGCCTGGTCTCGACGCCGCACATTTCGGGTTATTGGCTGGAGAACCCCAAGCAAACCGGCGATCTGATTTACGAATACCTGGTCGAGGGTTGCCCGTCGCAGACGCTCGATTATGTGGAATATATCCGGAAGAAAAGCCAGCCGCTGTGCGTCAGCTTCGACGGCGCGCAGGACAAGGACGGTGATGGGTACATTGAGATTCTATCGGGCGTGGCCAACAAGTCGCGGATCAAGCAAACGCGGTTGAGCGTGATCTATGTATTTCCGGAAGGAACGAAGATTGACGATTTCGCGGCAGTTTACAGCGGGTCGATGAATGCGCGATGCCTCCGGCATATCGCGGTGGGCGCCACGCCCGAGCAAAGCTCGCAGAACCAAACTTATGACAAGAGCGACATGGGCTTTGCGCGTTTGTTCCTGCAGTATGGGGACGCGGTGCCGCCGCACACAACCCGAACAAATTGGCTGAAAGTGCCGCCGATCCACCGGCGCGAGCCCGTAAGCATGGGATACATCGCGCACGCGTTCCGCGAGGTTCTGCCCGGGGAGGCGGCACCGCCGTTTCCGGCGGAGCGCGTTGCGGCCTTGAAGGCGGTGGAGCCGACTTCGGCCGAGCGGCGGGTGGTTGATTTCTGGAATGACTTCTTTGCCAAAGCGGCGCAGTTCGACCTCCCGGACCCGGTGCTGAACGATATATTTCTGTCGCGCCTGGCCACGCGGGCCATTCTGGATATACCGATCTCCGAGCAGGTGGTCTATAACGCGTGCAGCCCGTTCTTCTATTTCGATCACGCCTATCGGGACCAGTCCTACGTGGTGTTCGCCAACGATCTGGCCGGTCTGCATGATCGCGCCGCGGGAGTGCTCCGCGCCTATTGCCTGGATGTGAAGGACGTGAAGCAGAAGGGGCCGATTTCCTTTGATGGCAAGCCCTTGCAGCTTGGGATGCTGGAGAATGGGTTGTGGAACACGCGGCCCGGCCAGTTCGATACGCAGGGGCAGAACATCTGGGCGCTGGTCGAGCACTACAAACTGAGCGGCGACCGGCATTGGCTCGAGGAGACGGGGTATCCTTACATCCGGCGCGGGGCGATGTGGCTCGTCAACTCGCGTCAGAGACACAAGCAGGAGGTGGGTGATCCGAATGACCTGCGGTATGGCCTCATCGAGCCGGGCGGCATGGAGGTGCTGGAAGTCGGCAAGGGCATGCACATGTATTACATGAACGCGTTCGGAATCCTCGGACTGCGCGAGGCGGCGGACGCCGCGCGGTCGCTGGGTCGGACTGAGGACTACAAGCTGTTTGCCGGGCAGGCGGCGGAGCTGACCGCGAGCCTCCACACGTCGTTTGCCAAGACGTTCAAGCGGACGGGCCTTTACGAAGGGCACCTGTGGTTCGGGGTCGAGCCTGAGGGTGTGGGCATGTACGGTTTCTGGGCGCATTGTTGCCTGCTCTGGCCCTGCCGGGCGCTCGAGCCGCATGATCCGATGCTCAGCGCCACGTGGCGCAAGCTGGAGAAGATGAGCCAGGCGTGGGGGGGAGGCCTCTTCTCCGAGGGGCAGGGGGGCTATTGGCCCTACATTGGAGTGGATTGGGCGCTGAGCTACATCCTCCGAGGTGATCCGGATCGCGCCTTGGATTATTTCTGTGCTTACGTGGACAAAGCGGGAGGGACATTCAGTTGGGGGGAGGGTTATGGCGGCGTGATGGCGGGCGGGGACCAGCCTCATTTTTGGGCGGATGCGCAATACGTTAATCTCTTTCGCCACCTGTTCGCGATGGAAGACGGCTCGACGCTGCTGGTGACACCGGCCCTGTTCCGGCGCTGGCACCAGGGCGACCGGCCGGTGATTGCGCGCGGATTGGCAACGCATTTTGGTGATTTGGATTTGAAAATACAGCCGACACCCAAAGGCGACCAACTGGATTACACGATCAAGCTCAGTCCCCGGGGAGATCAGAAGCAGCGGGAGCTGTTCAGAATGGTGCTTTACCCGCGAACAGCGACCGGCCAGCCGATCACCCATGCCAGCGTTGATGGAAAGGCCGTGACGAGTTTCACGGACACGGCGCTGGTCATTTCGAGACCGCCGCGGGGCAAAGAAATCCGGGTCACCGTGAGGACGGGGCCGCAATCGTGAAACCGCAATTGAACAGCGCGCTCAGGCGAACCGCAGAGACGCGATGGACGGGGAGCGGCACAGGGGCTGGCCAAACGCGCATTGTCACTGTGTCACCACAACTGGTGACATGCAGGTTACAGGCATTCTGTTATCTTGATGGCGTGGTTGACGATGCAAAAACGCAGTAGTCAGACCGTGTGTGGCTGATAGGCGTAAATCTGCGGCGCCGCATCGGGTGAAAATTTAGAATTGTTCGAGTGTAGAATGTGGCAAAGAGGCCGGATCAAAAATCCGGCTTTTTTGTTGTACTGGAGGAACTCGCCGATCATCATTTCGCCGAATTGCCGCGGGTCATCAATTCGTCCACCGCTTCCGCCAGGCCGACGAGATACTCGTCGCCTTTCGGATGATGAGTGAGGGCCACGAGGATGTAGTGCCGGTCTGGACCGGTCACGATAGCTGAGTCGTGAAACCAGTTTTCCCACGTGCCCCATTTGCGAATAATCTCGACGTTTCGACCAGCCAATCCTTTCACGAACTTAATGTTGTCGTGAGGGATGTCCGGGGAGGCGAATATCTCGCGCAGCGTTTTTGAGGCTTCCACCGAGACGAGCTTGGCCTGTTCGAGCAGCAGGAAAAAGCGGAGCAACTGGCGCACGGTCGCCGCGTGCGAGTGATCGCTGAGCGGGTCGCCAATGCGCTCGCCGCCGCCGCCGTAGTGCCGGCCCACCCATATCCCGCCACCGTGGTTGGTGTCGTAAAAGTGGTATAAGTCGAGCACCTGTTGAATCTGCCGCAAACCCAGCTCGCGTGAGAACTTTGCCGCCATCTCGTTGCTGGAGGCCTTGGCCATCAGTCCAAGCTCGTGCCGTGTCTTTGAATCCAGGTTGGTGGCCGCGGTGGGATGCAGTTGGAAGTAGGCCAGCAAAATACCGACCTTCGCCACGCTGGCGGCGTACTCGATCCGGTCCGGATGGACCATCGCCAATCGCAGGCGCTTCAAATCCAATACGCCAACCGATACCTGCTCCGACCCCATGCCACATTTGCCGCGCAAATTTGCGTCAATTGCCTCGATCTGCAGTTGCAGTGCCGGATCAGTCGGCGTGTCGTAGTCGAGGCTATAGCTTTCGAAGGAGGACATGGGCTGCGGGCTGCCGGACTGACCGGCAGAAAGACAAACTGCCATCACCATGAGCAAGAGGCATGGCAGTGCGGCAACGGAGATCGGGTTTCGGAGGTCCATTTGCCGCCCGTTCTCTGCGACAATGATTTACTGGGCATCTTCTGGGGGGGGCGCCAAGGCTTCGCCCTCGGCCGTCGCCTGTTCAGCCGCCTCCACTGTGGCGTAGTAAACCCCCAGGTTGTGCTGCGCCGTCTTGTCGCCGGCGCGAGCGGCGCGGCAGAACCATTTGACGGCTTCACGCACATTTTGTGGCACCCCGCGGCCCGTCTCGTAGCAAAGGCCGAGATTGCATTGTGCGGGCGCGCATTCCTGTTCGGCCGAAAGGCGATACCATTTCACCGCTTCCTCGTAATTCTGCGGCACGACCTGGCCGGTTTCGTAATAGACGCCGAGGTTGAACTGGGCCTGAGGCTCGCCCTGGTCGGCCGCGGCATGATACCACTTGACGGCATCGACATAATTTTGAGTCACGCCCTGGCCGGTCTCGTGGAGGATGCCGAGATTGAATTGGGCGGCCGGATCGCCCTGCTCGGCCGCTTCACGGAACCACTTGGCGGCCTGGCCGACTTCCTGAGGGACACCCAGGCCGTTTAAGTAGCAAAACCCCAGGTAACATTGAGCGGCGGCATCATTCTGATCGGCGGCGCGGCGAAACCACTTTACGGCCTGCTGGTAATCCTGCTGCACGCCCTGTCCGGTCTGAAAGCAGATGCCGAAATAGCACTGCGCTGCGGCGTCGCCGTGCCCGGCAGCCGCGGTCATCTCCTCGAATGATTGCCATGTGCGACGGTTTGTTTGCATTGTTTGGACGGCTATTCTTCGGAAATCTGTCTCAGACCAAACCGCCATTCGGCAGCTTGACCCTCGCGTTTGCTGTAAGAGAATAAGGTCAAACCCATCGAATTCAAGGAGGAAGTGCCGCCCGAACGTTGGGAAAATTGCAGGGCGGATTCAAGAAATCGTAGCCGCCGATGGCAGTCGGCGCTGATCTCAGTAATTGAGGAAAAGTGCGCCGACGGCAGTCGGCGGCTACGATTTTGCAGATTCTTGAATCCGTCCTGGGAAAATTGTGCTGCGGCACATTTTTACTTTTCATGCCGGACGGCAACTGACAAGGTATTGGTTGAAATCTGGAAACCTCAACAACGATACTTTTATGGCAGAGAAAACCGTACCGGTGAAAAAGCTTTCGGACAAGAGCACCAAGCAGGAGATGCTGGATGCCTATCAGACCCTGGCGAAGCAACTCGAAGAGAAACGTGCCGCTGAACTGGCGCCCGAACGTCGGTTGGAGGAGAAACGGGTGGAAGAGGCGGTCAAAGTGGCTACCGCCGTTGCGCCCGAAGGCATGGACCGCGACATCGGGCAGCTTAAAGCCGAGATTGGGAGGTTTCTGGCCGAGATATCCGACCGACTGGCCGCCGAGTCCGGCAAGTTCCGCAGCATTCAAAAGGCGGTTCAAAGCAAAGAGGCCGAGCTCAAAGAGCTTTACGGCATCGAAAAGGCCGCAGTCAGCCTGGCCGCGCTGCTGGAGGCTCAAAGCCAGAAACGCAATGACTTTGAAACCCAAATGGCCCGCGAACGGGAGGAATTACAGACCGAGATCACGTTCCTGCGCGGCGAGTGGGAAAAGGAGAAGCAGTCCCACGAAGCCCAACTGAAGGAGCGTGATTCGGTGGAAAAGAAGGCGCGTGACCGTGAACGGGAGGAATTCACTTACGCCTTCAAGCGGGATCAGCAGGCCATCAAGGACAAGCTCAACGACGAAAAAACCACGTTGGAGAAGGAAATCAAGCTCAAGAGGGAAGCCGCCGAGAAAGAGATGGTCGAACGGGAAAGGTCGATCGCCGAAAGAGAACGTGAGCTGACCGAACTGCGATCCAAAGCCGTTGTATTTCCCAAGGAGCTGGAAACCGCTGTTAACCAGGCCGTCAAGGAATCCAGCGAAAGGATCAAACTCGAAGCCAAGAATCGCGATGAGTTGTTGCGAAAGGAATTTGAAGGCGAGCGGAATGTTCTGATCGCCAGGAACGAGTCACTGGAGAAAGCCAGCAAGGACATCGTCACCGCGAACGCCAAGCTCGCCCAGCAACTCGAAGCAGCTTACCAGAAGGTCCAGGACATTGCCCAGAAGACCGTGGAAGGCACGTCTCAGTCCAGGTCACTGGCGGACCTGCAAAAGCTGCTCATCGAGCAAAGCCGGAAAGGCATGGGAGAAAAGGCGTAGTCAACGAGCCTCGGAATGTCGTGCCCGACGGAGGCTGCCCTGTGTCCATCATTGGCGATCTTGAGCGAGCGGGATCGTGGTCAGGGTGGTGTGGCGAGCGCCGTCCGGTGAGAGCTGACTGCGCATGATTTCGATTTTATCGGCTCTCCAGGCGCCGAAGAATGTTGCGGCCAGACCCGAAGCGAGCCTGGCGAGGACTTCTGTTTCGGGTCGGCCAATGGTTTTGATGCGGCCCAGCGTTACGTGGCCGGTGAATCTTTCACTCGACTCTTCCGCCGAGAAATCCCGGGCCGCGGCCTCCACCGCGCCTTGCAACCGGGGCAACTGCTGTCGCTGGTCGCCGACGCCGACCCAGACGACTCTGGGCATGCGCAAGTCGGGAAAGAAGCCGATTTGTTCGGCGCGCAGATCAAGCATCGCAAAGCCCTGGCAGGCTTCGCGAACTGCGTCCGCCAACGGCTCAACGCGCTGCGCATCCACGTTCCCCAGGAACTTCAATGTCAGGTGGAATTGCTCGCGTTTGGTCCACCGGACACAGTCTTTCGGCAGGGCTCGCCGCAGCTCCGACTGCGCCTTTTCGATCTCGGTTTTGACGTTCTCCGGTATCGTCAGCGCAATGAAAAGGCGAAAGACTTGGAGTGCGGTCGCGTCGAACATTCAAGGCATCGGTTCGCCGCGCGCCGCGATCAGGAGGCGGTACCATTCTTCGCGCGTCAAGTCCAGGTCGGCGGCCTTGGCCGCTTCGCGGATGCGTTCGGGATTTGTCGAGCCGACGATGGGCAGGATTTTAGCCGGGTGTTTTAGCAACCATGCGAGCGCCACCGTGATGCGGCTGACGCCGCGTTCTTTGGCGACGCCATCCACAGCGGGAAGGAACCTCTCCGAGCGATAGCCTTCCTGAGACGGAAGAAGCGCTGTTGCGCCGGCACCGATCAAACCGGCGGCCAGTGGGCTCCAGGCCATGGGCGTGATCTTCTCAATCAAGCATTGGTCCAGCGCGCCGTCCGTGAACGCATCCAGCTTGGCGAGGCTGATTTCAACCTGATGCACGATGAGCGGCATTGGGCAGGTGACTTGCAGGGCCGTCACCAGTGTCGGGCGAAAGTTGCTCACGCCGAAGTAGCGGACTTTGCCCGTTTCCCTCAGATGCGAGAATGCCTTGGCAACTTCTTCCGGGTCGGCCAACCAATCCGGCCGGTGCAGCATATAGAGGTCAATGGTCTCGATGCCCAGGCGTTGGAGCGAGTGCTCGCAGGCGTTGATGATGTGCGGGGCCGAAAAGTCGTAGCGCCCCGGCGAGTCCGGCTGCGGCTCACCCCCGGGCCGGATGCCGCCTTTGGTCGCGATCAGCACTCGGCCGCGCATGCCCGAGGTGTCTTTGAGCACCTGGCCCAGGATGCGCTCGGCCTCGCCGTGACAATAAATGTCCGCGTTGTCGAAGAGCGTGTAGCCGGCCTCATAGGCGGCGATGATCGCGCGTCGCCCGGCTGCCCGTCGCTCCGATGTCACCTCGGCAGGATTCCAGCTTCCCGCCACACGCCAGCAGCCATAAGCCAACCGGCTACTGCTCAGAGAACTGACTCCCAATGGGATGGATTGCATAATCTGGAGAATGTTCCTACCAGTTTAACGGTTCCGACGCAACCATCGGCTGCCGCCTCAGCCCGAACGCTTGCCTTTCGGGTCGTTTTGGGCAAGCTACGACCGGTGAAATACTCTTCCGTAAGTTTATTGATACGGAGTCGCTACCCGCTGGCAATTCTCGCGGGGCTCCTGTTGGCTGCATCGCTTCCCAGGTTGAGCATCGCCGGCCTGGCGTGGGTTGCGCCGGGGCTTATCCTGGCGGCAGCGTTTGGAAAACGTGGCGGAGAGAGCTTTCGGATTGGCTACGTCGCGGGGTTGGCGCATTACCTCGCCTCGCTTTACTGGTTGCTGCTCATCCCCTACCGGTGGCATTCGATTCCGCTCGGGCCGGCGGCTGGGTGGCTTTCCTTGAGCGCGTATCTGGCGCTGTTCCCGGCGACGTGGGTTTGGCTGCTTTCGAGAATCCACTGTCCGGGTTCCGAAGTCCGAAGCCTGACACAGCCTGGCAGGTCATGGCTGGCGGGTTTAGACGGAGTGCTCCCTCAGAGTTGGGGGCGGCGGACGCTGTGGGCGCTCTCGGGGGCGGCGCTGTGGGTGGCGCTGGAGATGATTGTGTCCCGGCTCTTCAGCGGGTTCCCGTGGAACCTGCTTGGTTCGTCGCAATACCAGATGGCGCCGCTCATTCAGATCGCTTCGGTCACTGGCATCTATGGCGTTTCGTTTCTGCTGGTTTGGGTTTCCCTTTCGTTGCTCTCGGCCGGGCTGATGGTGGTGCGGCGACCGACCGCTCGTTCAGCCTGGGTTGGCGAGGTCTTCCTGCCAATGACCGTTGTAGCGTTGGTGTTCAATTTTGGCTTTCGGCAACTCGCGACAGAATCTGTTCCTGATCGCACACTCAAAGTGACCCTGGTTCAGCCGAGCATTCCCCAGACCTTGATTTGGGACACCAGCCGGGACCGCGAGCGGTTCGAGGAATTGATCAGTCTGTCCCGACAGGCGCTGACTAACCGGCCTGACTTGCTGGTCTGGCCGGAGGCGGCGGTGCCCAGCTACGCCCGCTGGGACACGAACACTTATCCCGCTATCACCAATCTCGTCCGCCAGCATCCCGCGTGGCTGATCCTTGGTTCGGATGATCTTGGCCGGCCGGAGCATCCGGCCCATGCGGATGACTATGAGTTTTACAACGCGAGTTTTCTCGTCAACCCGGACGGCGAGTTCGTGCGCCGCTATCGCAAGCGCAACCTGGTGATCTTCGGCGAGTACATCCCGCTCGTGCGCTGGTTGCCGTTCGTGAAATGGTTCACCCCAATCGAGGGCGGTTTCACACCCGGCAACCACACCGTCCCCTTTGTGCTGACGAACCGGGACGTGAAGACCTCCGTGCTGATCTGCTTTGAAGACATCTTCCCGCACCTCGCCCGCGAATACGCCGAGGACGACACCGATTTTCTGGTCAATCTGACCAACAACGGCTGGTTTGGCGAAAGCGCCGCGCAATGGCAGCATGCCGCCGGCGCCTTGTTCCGCGCGGTGGAAAATGGTCTGCCACTCATCCGATGCTCGAACAACGGTTTGACCGCCTGGGTGGACGCCCACGGCCGCTTGCGCCAAGTCTTCCGCGACGATCGTGGCACCGTTTATGGCCCGGGCTTCATGACAGCCGAAATCCCTCTGCTGGCGCCCGGCCAAAAGCGGGCACCGACTTTTTATCATCAGCATGGCGACTGGTTCGGGTGGGCCTGCGTTGTAATCGCGGGAGTGATGGCGTTCGGGCGGCGTGCAACTTTCTGCCGACCGAACCCCGCACACCCATGAATGCAGAACACGGCATCCGCCAGATTTCAACCTGATACCAATTTGAACACCTTATGCAGTTTGGTGCCTGGAAGATGGTTTCCGTGGGATTGAGTTCTTCGACCATCTTAGCCGCCACAGGTGCCACAGGAGATACCGAGGGAACAGAGATGGATGGAAGGTCAACATACGCGCCTGCCCGATCCAGGTAATGGCAGATCTATTTCTCCGTTATCTCCGTTTCCTCCTGTTCAATCCCAAACCC